>CAJUJA010000001.1 GCA_910586635.1 uncultured Bacilli bacterium
GACTTATTGCTTTTTTTCTATATAATTGGTGTCACATCAATTGTAACGCTACAAATTCTTCTATTGTTTTTAAGTTTTAAGTATTGACTAAAAATGTATGGATTGTTATTCTTGATATAGTAGAGTATAAGAGGAGTAGCAGTATGACAGATGAGATGATGATAGAAGATTTTAAAAAAAAGCATTTAGATACTTATAAAAAGGCAGTAATAGAAATTATTAAAAATAATACAAATAGTTTGGTGGAGGAAGATATTTTTTCTTTGATAAAAAAACCTCCACTAGATTCTATGGATCAAATAAAATCCAAATTATTGGGGGTTGCTAAGAGGCAAAAAATAATATTAGATATCAATGGGTTAGAAGAGTTTGTTAATCAATTTCGAGGATCTTTACAAAAGAGATTTATTAATTTAGAGGGAATTAGAAAAGATGATTTAATTTCAAAGGTGGAATCTTTTGCTCCAAAAAGGGAAACTGAAATTATTTCTATTACAGCAAAAGATTTGATCAAAATAAATCAAAATCTAAAAAAGGAAATTAAAGGTCAAGTAAAAGAGGTGATTTCCTCTTTAGAGGGTCATCTTGATTCTATTTATAAAGAAGGTACATCATTAGATACAAAACGAAATATGAATGCTCAGTTTTTAAAGTATATGAAAGGTATTTTTCAAAAAGATTTATTAGAACATATTTCCATGAAAATCTTAATTAAGGATCAAACACTTTTTAGTGGAGTTGGTGAACAGGGAGAAAGATATTTGTTTACGAAGATGAATTCTCATTTATTTGATGAAGAAAAATAATAAAGGAAAAATTTAAATTTAAAAATTGTAAAACAGTAAATAGTAAAATTGCTATTTGCTGTTTTTTTATTTTCAAATAGAATGTGTCCTAAAAGTTAACTATTTGGAAATATTTACCAGAAGGATTTTTGTGAATAAATATTATAATAATAGTATAAATTGTTAAAACAATTAGTATAAACTTTTAAAAACTAGAAATAATATTTATAGATGAAAGTGAGGAATCAACATGAAAACAACTGGTGTAGTAAGAAGAATTGATGATTTAGGAAGAATTGTTATTCCCAAGGAAATGCGAAGAACATTGCGAATTCGTGATGGGGAATCCCTTGAAATTTTTGTAGAAGATGAAATGATAGCATTGAAAAAGTATTCATCTATGTCCGATTTAACTGATCTTTCAGATGATTTAGTAAACACAATTAATCAAGTAATATCAAAAGATGTTTTGATTACTGATCGAGATAAGGTTATTTCTATTTCTGGTAATTTAAAATCAAAATATCTTGGACATAGTATTTCTAAGTTTTTGGAACAAAAGTTAAATAGTAGAGAATTAGTAATAGAAAAAAATAAAATAGAGGTTGAGTTTGTAGAGGGGATAAAGGAGATTTGTTCTTATACTTTAACTCCTATTTTAACAAATGGTGATATTGTGGGTGCGGTTGTAATTTTTTCTTTGAATGATAGTATTACGGATACTGAAGTAAAAATGGCTAATTTGACTTCTAATTTTTTAGGGAAACATATTGAGGAATAAAAAAAAGTATGATATAATACTTCCATATTTAAAAGTTATGAGAAAGAGTTTTATAATCTTTTTATAAAGAGAGCTTGTGGTTGGTGAAAACAAGTATAAAAAATTATAGAATATGGCTTTTGAACTATTATATTGATAAGTAAATATAATCGTAGATAGGCGTTAACTATTTAAGTGTATAATAGAATATTATAAAGTAAGGTGGTACCACGGAAAATATTTTTCGTCCTTATATTTATAATATTTTTATTTTAGGAGGGATTTAGATGAATAAAAAGTTTTATATTACTACACCAATATATTATCCAAGTGGTAAATTTCATATTGGTCATTGTTATACCACGATCATTGCAGATGCGATTGCTAGATTTAAAAGACAAGAGGGGTATGATGTGTGTTTTCAAACAGGAACAGATGAACATGGTCAAAAAATAGAAAATAAAGCAAAAGAGGTAGGAGTAAGTCCAAAAGAATATGTAGATGAAATTGTTCAAAATGCTAAAGATTTATGGGAAAAGTTAGATATTTCCTATGATAAGTTCATCAGAACAACCGATGATATTCATGAAAAGGCTGTACAAAAAATTTTTGTTAGGTTATATGAAAAAGGAGATATTTATAAGGGAGAATATAAAGGACTTTATTGTACTCCTTGTGAGTCCTTTTGGACATCAACTCAGGTTGTAGACGGAAAGTGTCCTGACTGTGGACGAGAAGTACATGAAGTGACCGAGGAAGCTTATTTCTTAAGACTTTCGAAATATCAAGATCAGTTGGTTGAATATATTGAATCTCATCCAGAGTTTATTCAGCCAGAATCTAGAAAAAATGAAATGATTAATAACTTTATCAAACCAGGGTTAGAGGATTTATGTGTTTCCAGAACTTCCTTTACTTGGGGAATTCAAGTTCCTTTTGATAAAAAACATGTAGTTTATGTTTGGTTAGATGCCTTGACTAATTATATTACTTCTTTAGGGTATTTGAGTAATGATGATAGTGAATTTAAAAATTATTGGCCGGCCGATTTACACTTGGTTGGAAAAGAGATTGTTAGATTCCATACTATTGTATGGCCGATTATGTTAATGGCGTTGGAGCTTCCTTTACCTAAACAAGTTTTTGGGCATGGCTGGTTAGTTGTAAACGGAGAAAAAATTTCAAAATCTTTAGGAAATTATAGAGATCCAAGAGAATACATAGAAAAGTATGGATTAGACGCAATTAGGTATTTTGTATTAAGAGAGGTTCCCTTTGGTAATGATGGTTCTTTTTCTGAAGACTCTTTAGTTGCCAGAATTAATTCAGATTTGGCCAATAATTTAGGGAATTTAGTACAAAGAACGATCTCAATGGGAAATAAATATTTTTCTAGATCAATTTCTAATAAGAGTGTTATAGATACTATGGATAAAGATTTTTTGAACTCAATTAATCATTTATATAGTGAAGTAGAGGAAAGGATGAATCGATTGCACATTAGTGAAGCTTTGGAATCTATTTTTGAAATGTTAAGGAGAGCCAATAAATATATAGATGAGACCACACCTTGGATTTTAGCTAAGGATGAGGATAAAAAACAGAGGTTAGAAACTGTAATTTATAATTTATTAGAGTCCATTCGGATTTGTGCAATTTTATTACAATCTTTTTTACCAACTACTACACAAAAAATACTAGGGCAAATTAATAATGAAAGAATAGAATCTTATTTTATAGAGGATAATCATTACCAATTAAGTACACCTTCGCCCTTATTTCAAAGGATAGAAAACTAGGATACGTTAAAATTTGTCTAAGTTTGTAAAGATAGGAAAATTTAATTATCATTTCCTATTTTTTTATGATATATTTTTAAAGTAGTTTGTAGTAAATATGAAGAAAGGAGTCAAATATTATTTATGCAAGATGATAAGATACAAGCTAAGATTTTTAAATTTATGAATTTAGATAACTTTTATTTATTATTTGCTATTATATCATTAGTATTTATAGTAAATACAAAGAGTTATTTAGATATGTTGTATTTTGTATTAGTCACTGTGAGTTATATTAGAATCAAAATACACAAACGTAGTGATGCATAAAATATCATTGACACTGATATTTTTTTATTTTACTCTAAATATGAGGTGTTTTTATGTTTATTGATACACATTGTCATATATCTAAAAAGTATTATGATAATATTGATTTAGTGATAAATGATTCAATGAAAAATAATGTTAAACTTATGATTTTTTCTTGTTGTGAAAAAGAAGATATTGATGAATCCATTCAATTATTAAATTCTTATGACTGTCTTTTTGCAACCTTTGGTTTTCATCCAGATCAAATAGATGAAGTTTGTGATGAGGACTTAGATCAATTAGAAAAAATAATTATAAAAAATAAAAAAATAGTTGGTATTGGAGAAGTAGGATTGGATTATCATTATCCTACTGATAAGGAAAGACAAAAAAGGTTATTTAAAGAACAATTATCTATGGCACAGAGGTTAAACCTACCAGTTGTTATTCATAGTCGAGATGCGACCAAAGATACAATTGATATTTTAAGTCAATATCATTTAAAGGGGATTATACATTGTTTTTCTGGTAGTATAGAAACTGCTAAGACTTTTATAAAAATGGGATACAAGTTAGGAATAGGAGGCGTACTTACTTTTAAAAATAGTAAATTGGATCATGTGGTAAAAAAACTTTCTATTAAAAATATTGTGTTAGAGACGGATAGTCCATATTTAACTCCTCATCCATTTAGAGGTGAGAGAAATAGTTCGAAGTATATTCCTTTAATTGCTCAAAAACTTTCTGAACTACAGAATATTCCAGTAGAAGATGTAGAAAAAATAACGTCAAATAATTGCTATGAATTATTTGACTTAAACCTATAATTATGGTAATGTTTAAATAGGAGTATATTCTTTAAATTAAAAGGGAGGTATTCAAATGAAAGATAGAGAAACAGAGGAGAAAACATATTCTAGGAAGGTTATTATCTCTCTTATAGTGATTACCATTTTAGTTTTTACAGTTATTAGTATTTCTTTTACAGCTTTTGTAAAGCAAGAACAGGTAAAACACTCCAATGAAGATATTGAAGGAAATGTAAGTATGACATATACAGAAAGTAAAAATGGTATTTTTATTGAAAATGCATCGCCTATTAGTGATGAAGTGGGTAAAACTTTAAGTGCACCAGGAGAATATTTTGATTTTACAGTAAGAACTACTGTTGTGAAAAATCAACCTATTACTTATGAAATTACAGCTATTAAGGAAAATGATTCTACTATACCAGATCAAGATGTAAAGGTTTATTTAGAAAAGCAGGTAAATGGAACTTATGAGCAGTTAGTAGCACCAACAGCATTTCAACCTATTAAAGAAAAAACCAATATAGGCTCTCCAATTAATTCAATGGTATTAAAAAGGGTAAAATCAGAAAAAAGTGGTTTTGAAAATTATCGTTTAAGAATGTGGGTCAATGAAAATGCTGTGATTAAGGATGTTAAAACTTATGCAATTAAAATTAATGTATATGGAAAAATTGTATAAAGAGGAGAATTAAGATGGAAGAAAATAAAGAAAGAAAGAAAAGAATAATTCCTATTTTGTTATTTATTTTAGTATTGATCGTGGTTGTCGTTGGAGGAACTTATGCTATATTTTTCTATGGGAAAAGAGGAGATACAAGGAATGTGATTAGTACGAGGGCTATAAATTGTACTTTTAATGAGGGACCGTTAATTTCTATTAGATCTGCTTTCCCAATATCGGATGAGGTAGGAAAAAAATTGTCAGCTGGATCTATTGATGGTTATGATCAAGGATATTATGATGCTACACTTAGTTGTGAATGTAAGGGTACTAAGGACTCAAATTGTAGAGGGAGTTATGAGATTTATGCTATTAATACTTCTACAGGTGCTAAAATAGATGAGCAGTATATTAAAGTTTATATAACAGATGGGGAACAAACAGAGCAAACATTAGGTGGAGTTACGACCTTTAAGTCTTTAACAGATTCCAGTGTAAATTCAAACGGAAAGTTGATTTATAGAAATTCTTTTACTAATTCTTTTTCTCAAAAAATAAGATTAAGATTTTGGATTTCTAAAGATTATCCTGTTAGTGAAGAAAGTTTAACTTTTAAAGCTAAATTAGGTGTCGAAGTTAGTGAGTAGGGTGATAAAATGGAACAAACAGATTCAAAGAAAATGTTATTATCAGTATTAGGAATTGCGATTTTAGTTGTAGCAGTAGTTGGTATTTCATATGCAGTATTTACCTTTACTTTTCGGTCAAATAAGGAAAATGTAGTAAATACAGGAACGATTTCTATGTCATATACGGAGGGTACTAATAATGTTATAACAATTACAAATGCGATGCCTACAACAGATGAAGTAGGAATGAGGCAAAAAGAATATTTTGATTTTAATGTTTCTTCTGAAATCATGGGATCGACGCAAATTAATTATAAAATTATTGCTAGAAATATTACATCGGATAGTAAAGAGCAACCATTAGATGGAAAATATGTAAGACTTTATTTGGAAAAAAAGAAAGGTAATCAATATCAACAAGAGTTAGCTCCTACAAGTTTTAGTTCTTTAGATATGCATAAAGGTAACCCTAATGAAAGAATATTATATCATAATGGGAATTTTGTAAACACAACGGCTCAGAAAAAAAACCAATCGCATGAGTTTATCCTAAGAATGTGGTTAGGATCTGATTACCAGAGTGATGAAGTAGAAAGAACATTTAAAATAAGGGTAGATGTTCAAGCTGATATGGCGGAATAAAAGAAGAGTTATCACTCTTTTTTTGTTGGAATTTTCCTCAAACCATGGTATTATATACTTAGTATAGAATAATAGGAGGTGGACTTTTACGTGGATGCAACCATGGATGAATTTAATCAGGATGAAAGATCCAAAAAATCAAATAAAAAAATCATTCCAGTGATCCATAAAATATATCAATTATTATCTAAAATATTTTTATATTTTTTAGTTTTAGTTTTGGTAATAATTATGATACTATTCGCCTTATATTTTATTGATATTCATAAGAATATGAAAAATGGGGTTACTAAAAGACCACTGTTTGGAGCCTATATAATTATTAGCCCTAGTATGGTTCCTACTATTAATGTAGAGGATGCTATTTTAATTCAAAGAAAGGAAGCTAATGAGTTAAAAGTAGGGGATATTATCACTTTTTTATCTAGTGATCCTAGGTATTCTGGTTTGACAATTACCCATAGAATTGTCGGAATAGAAAAGTCGAAAAAAGGTGATTTATTTTTTAGAACAAAGGGAGATAATAACAACTCCGAAGATGCTACTTTGGTTTCCAATAAGAATATTTGTGGAAAAGTGATTTTTAAAATTCCTAAAATTGGATATTTACAACAACTTTTAACTAACGTTTATGGATGGTTATTTATTATCATTATACCTTGTGTAGGACTTGTAATATATGATATTGTAAAATTATCAAAATCTATAAAAAAATCATCTGGTTCCAATAAAAAAAGTGATAAAAACAAAGAGCAAAAAGAGTATATTGAGTTTATTAATATAAGGGAAGATAAAAAGGAAAAGGATAAAAAAGATGATGACATCGAAGTCATTTAAAAGAATATGGAGGGAATATGAAAAAATTATTGATAGAGTATTCTAATATTATTGCATATACAGTTACAGGATTGGTATTTGGGTTTGGTTTTTTCTTACTATTTTTAAATTTTTATCATTATCGTAACGTGAATGAAACTTATATAAAACAGGATTCAGAAATGAAAATTGGTCAAGAATTAAAGAATAAATTAAGTTTAATTACAGAGAACATATCTGGATTTGACATGAATACTTATAGAGGAAGTGAAGATCCTTATAGTTTGTCTAGTGTGAAATCAAGATTAGATATTTGTACGAAAAAGATTAATACAGAGGAGTTTAATACCCTTCTCTCTAGGAAAAATATTCATATGAAAGATGTTTATGATATGCAACAATTTTATCAGGTGCAAATTTCTAATGAATGTTTGGTTAAACAGTTATATGAGATTTCGTTAACAGAAAATAATAGGTTGAATATATCCTCCCTACCAACTGTTGCCCCTTTTTTTGAAAGTCATATTAATCAATTAATTAATTCTACAGATTATGTTCAGAAAGTAATTAAGAATAATAGTAGTTACTACTTTAATAGTGAGGTCTCTAAAGTTGATATTTATAATCCTGTTAAGGATAGTTATTATAGTATTTTAAATGACTATGTTTCTTCCATTAATTTTATTTATGATTTGTCTGTTTGGTATAAAAATGTAGTAGGAGAGGTGTAAGATGAAAAAAATATTAAATGGGTTGTTTTTTATATTAAAATGGATTTTACTACTTTCCTCTTTTGCTGTTACTTTTTATATTGTTTTGTCTATGTATGATAGAGTAAATAAGAATCTGATGGAGTCCATCAGTTTATTTATCCCTTATGTCCTTATTTTGATATTATTTATGATTAATATTATTTTTAAACAGAAGAGTGTAAGTAAAAATTTATTTTATAATTTAACTTGTTGTTTGGTATTTGCTACTATTATAGTGGTGGGAATAAGATCAATTATGGATAAGAATATGATATTAAATAAAATTATGGGTTATGGGATTAATTTTTCTTATTTTAACGATTTTTTAGCCTTTATGAAGATATTACTATATGGGTTATCTGTTGGAAATATTTTCTTTATGATTCATGAAAAAGAGGATCATCCTGAAAGTACTTTAGTAAAAAAGATTAAAATTAATTCTGATAATGACTCTAATATAGAAGTTTTATAGCTTTCTATATTTTTGTTTGAGACTTGGTTAGAGTTATCTCATTTTTAAAGATTTGATATAATAGATAAAAAGTTATTGATAATAAGTTGGTGATAATATGGATACATTCCATTTTAAAAAAAAGTATGGACAAAATTTTTTAACAGATATAAATTTAGTGAATAAAATAGTTGATATAACTCATATGGAAAGGGACTCTTTAGTGATAGAAGTAGGACCTGGTAAGGCTATTTTAACAAAACAATTGTTAAAGATTTCAGAAAGTGTTTTATGTTATGAAATTGATTTAGAATTACAAGAATATTTAAACGATGAGTTAAAGAATTATAAGAATGTTGAAGTTGTATTTGATGATTTTTTAAAAAGAAATATTGAACAAGATATTCAAAAGTACAATAAAGATTTTATTTATTTTGTTAGTAATGTTCCATATTATATTACAACACCTATTCTTATGAAATTATTAGAGTCTAATATTCATTTTAAAAAAATTGTAATGATGGTTCAAAAAGAGGTGGGAGAAAGATTTGCTGCGACTCCAGGAAATAAAAGTTATGGATCAATTACCGTATTACTAAATTATTATTATTATGTTAAACGGGAATTTAAGGTAAGTCGGAAGATGTTTACTCCAGAACCTAAAGTAGATAGCGAGGTAGTTTCTTTAACACAAAGAAAGAACAGAAGTTCTCTAAAAAATGAAAAGCTATTTTTCCAATTAATAAGAGATAGTTTTCAATATAAGAGGAAAAATATTAGAAATAATTTGAAACGGTATCCTTTAGAGAAGATAGAACAAGTGCTAATGAAATTTGGTTTTCATCTAACAGATAGGGCAGAACAATTACCAGTAGAGGTATTTATAGAAATATGTAATCATCTAGATTAGTCATATTTCTTTTTTTTCTTCATAAAATTAGTTGGAGATGATTTTATGAACTTAAAGATAGGGGATATTGTAAGTAGAAAGTCTTATAATAATGATATCCTATTTAAAATTATTGATATAACTGAAAAAGTAGCCATTTTAAAAGGAATTGAATTAAGATTATATGCAGATAGTGAGTTAAAAGATTTAGTAAAGGAGGATAAAAGGCCAAATACGACAAAATCTGATCGGGAAATTATTAATGAAAATTTAAAAAGTCTTCATTTAGATCGGTCAGAATATTTTTACTTACCAGGGAAAATTTTACATATTGATGGTGATGAAGATTATTTAGAAAGATGTATTAATTTTTATCGGGATTTAAATGTAAAAGCTTATGGACTTACATTAAAGGAATCTGAAGTTTATAAATATATTGATCAGTATTTAAATGAGTATAATCCTGATATTTTGGTAATAACAGGACATGATGCCTATTATAAAAAAAGAAATGATATGGATAATATTGATAACTATCAAAATTCTAAAAATTTTATTAAAGCTATTAAGGTGGCAAGAAAGTATGAAAAAGATCAAAATAAATTAATTATTATATCAGGGGCGTGTCAGTCTGATTACGAGGAGTTGATTAAGGCTGGAGCTAACTTTGCATCGAGTCCTAAAAGAATTAATATTCATGCGTTGGATCCTGCTATTATAGCATCTTCTATAGCCCTATCCGTTAGAAATAAAAGTATTGATTTAATTTCTTTAATTGAAAAAACAAAGTATGGTGCAGATGGGATAGGTGGTATTATTACAGATGGAACCATGTATGTGGGGTATCCAAGATGAACATAAGTAAAATTAGAAATTTTATTACTCAAAATAAAGGGAAAACATTTTCTTTTAAATTTAAAGGAGCTAGAAATCAGACAGAAGAATTTTCTGGTAGAATTGTAGAGGTGTATCGTTCTATATTTATTATAAAGGTCTTAGATTATACAAATAGAGTGAAATCGTTTAGTTACAATGATATATTAACAAATAGTTTGGAAATTAAAGAAATTGCACTAAAAAAATAAATATTGCAATTTTTTTAATAGTAGTATAAAATAAATTTATAAAGTGAAATACTTTAAAGAAGGAGGAACATACATGAAGATTACATCTGTAAATGTACGTAAAATTGAAAAAGAAGGATCACGTATGAAGGGAATTGCATCTGTATTATTGGATGATAGTTTTGCAGTTCATGATATTCGTGTTATAGAAGGGGATAATGGTTTGTTTATTGCAATGCCAAGTAGAAAAACAGCAACAGGGGGATATCGAGATATTGCACATCCAATTAATCCTGAGGTTAGATCAATGTTCGAAGAGGCTATTATTGATGCGTATAACAATGCAGAAGAACAAACAGAAGAGGAGAACTAATCCTCTTTTTTTTGTAATATTATAAATGCTTGTACATATAATTTTGTAGGAGGAATCAATATGGAAAAGCAAGAAACAATTGGTAATTATACACATGGAATTAGTTTAGTAGAAAGAAAAAATCTAGTCATCACTGGAGTGAAAAAAATAGAAAATTTTGATACTGAGCAATTTTTATTAGAAACTAGTATGGGGTTTATCTTGGTTAAGGGATCAGAATTAGAGTTAATTAAATTGGATACTTTACAGGGAAATGTTTCTATTAGGGGAATCATATCAGGAATTAATTATTTAGAAGAGAATAATAAAAAATCAAAAGAAAATGGAATATTTAATAGGTTATTTAAATAATGGGTTTAAAAACGCAAATTATTTCTTTACTTTTTTCTTTTGTTTTTGGAATTATTTTCTCTATTTGTACAAACATTAATTATAAATTGCTCTTTTGTAAAAAAAAGATATTTCAAATTATTATTACTATTATTTATGTAATAGATGCATCACTTGCTTATTTTTTAATGATTAGAAGGATTAACGAAGGTATAATTCACTCTTATTTTTTGCTTAGTGTGGCTTTGGGATTTTTTATTGGATTTGTTAATTTAAGTAAATATGTCAATTTGTTCAAAAATAAGGTAAAAAACTGTTTAAAAAATGTCAAAAAAAAGAAAGTTTAGGAAAAAATCTTGTTTTCAGGAGTGAGAGTGCTATACTATAGTTATAAAATTAGGTTTAGGTGATACTATGGCAAAGAGAAAAAAAAGTAAAAAATCTATAAGACGTATTCTTTTTTTAGGGATTATTTCTTTAACCATTATTGTTGGAACTACTTATACTATAGGAAAATATTGGGTAGAAATATATGGTAAGTATAAGGAAAAGAAGGAATTAAAACATAAATTAACTACACTGAAAGAAAAGGAAGAAGAGTTACAAGTGGATGCAGATAAGCTTCAAAATCCAGATTATATTGCAAGGTATGCTAGAGAAAAATACTCTTATTCAAAAGATGGTGAAATTATTTTACGAATTCCTTAGAATAGATAACCAAACAAAGGTTATCTATTTTTTGTTGATATGTTGTAAGCACGCTGTAAAACCCCTTTTTTCTATTACTTTTTTCTTGATAAAATGGTAGAATTCGTATAGAATGGAATTGGTGGGATCAAATGGTTAATATAGAGGAAAATATAGAATTAAAAAATAAGGATATTATTGTTGTTGGTTGTTCGACAGGACCCGATTCTATGTGTTTAATAGATTCCCTGTTAAAAATTAGGGACAAATATCAGTTACAATTAATTTGTGCTCATGTGAATCATAATGTTAGAAGACAGAGTACCGAGGAAGAGGAATTTATACAAGAGTATTGTATTAAACACCATGTGATGTTAGAAAAGATGAAAATAGAAAAGTATAGTGATGATAATTTTCATAATGAAGCGAGAAATATAAGGTATCATTTTTTTGAAGAGGTTGTTCATAAATATGGAGCTACCTATTTAATGACAGCCCATCATGGAGATGACTTGATAGAGACAATATTGATGAGGATTGTAAGAGGATCTAATCTTCAGGGGTATAGTGGCTTTCATAAAGAAGTGGATATGGGAGATTATAAAATAGTAAGACCTTTAATTGGTTATACGAAAGAGGAATTAGAAGAATATGACTCCTACAATAAAGTCCCTTACTTTATTGATGAGTCCAATCATAAAATGAAGTATACTAGAAATAGATATCGCAAAAATATTTTGCCATTTTTAAAAGAAGAGGAAGAAAATGTTCATATTAAATTTTTAAAGTTTAGTGAAAACTTAGAAGAAACAGGCAGATATATAGCCAAAGAGAGGGATCTGGCTTTAAAAAAGGTTTTAACTAAGCAGGGCAAAATTAATATTTTAAGTTTTAAAGAATTAGATAGGTATATTCAAAAGGAAATACTATATTATATATTAGAGGATTTTTATCAAGATGATTTGGTTTTAGTAAATGATAAACATATCGAATTATTATTCTATTTAATTTATAGTGATAAATCTAATTTAGAGGTGAATTTGCCAAATGAGATTTTAGCGATTAAAAGTTACGATGAATTTTATTTGACGAGAGAGACAGAGGAAATTACAGAATATGAAATAGAATTTAATACCTATGCAGATCTTCCTAATAAGCATTATATTAAAAGGTTGGAAGAAACAGAAGAAACTTCTAATAATATTTGTAGGTTGTGTAGTGAAGACATTCGTTTACCTATTATCATTAGAACGAGAAAAATAGGAGATAAAATACAGGTAAAGGGATTAAATGGTAAGAAAAAGGTAAAAGATATTTTTATTGAAAATAAGATAAAAATTAGACAGCGTGATACTTGGCCTATTGTAGTAGATTCTGAAGGAAAGATTCTTTGGATACCTGGGTTAAAAAAGTCAAAATTTGATAAACATAAACAAGAAAAGTATGATATAATAATGAAATACTGTTAGAGGAGGCAAATATATGAATAAAAATATTGTAAATCAAAAAAATATGAAAAAAGGGTTAGTTCCATATCTTTTTATGTTTTTAATTATTATAGGTGTATTTTATGTATTTAATGTGATGAATACAGATGTTAAAAATTTCACTTATAACGAGTTTATTGGAGAATTAACTGAGGGGAATATTAAAAACTTAGTTATTACTGCTAGAGATAGTGCTAAGACATATGAGGTTACAGGATCATTAAAGGGTGCTAAAAAGTCTCAAACGTTCTTTGCTAGACTTCCGATGAGTGATGCTGTTATGAAAAAAATAGTAGAGGCATCAGAGGTACAAGATTTTAAATTAGAGGCGAAAGCAGATCCAGAGAGTTCAACTTTCTTAATGATTGTTGTAAATGTTTTACCTTTTGTTTTATTAATTGCCTTTGCTTTCTTCTTTTTTAATCGTCAAATGGCAGGAAATAAAAGTTCTATGGATTTTGGAAAAAGTAAAGCAAAGCTAAGTAGTAGTAATAATAAAATTACTTTTAATGATGTTGCTGGATTAAAAGAGGAAAAAGAAGAAGTAGCAGAGTTAATTGACTTTTTAAAAAGTCCAAAGAAATTTCAAAAATTGGGAGCTAGAATTCCAAAAGGAGTTTTATTATTTGGGCCTCCGGGAACAGGAAAGACATTGCTAGCTCGTGCTGTAGCAGGTGAGGCTAATGTTCCATTCTATTTTATTAGTGGTTCTGATTTTGTTGAGTTATTTGTAGGAGTTGGAGCTAGTCGTGTTAGGGATATGTTTCAACAGGCAAAAAGAAATGCACCTTGTTTAATCTTTATTGACGAAATTGATGCAGTGGGTCGTCAAAGAGGTACTGGTTTAGGTGGTGGACACGATGAGCGTGAACAAACTCTAAATCAATTATTAACAGAAATGGATGGTTTTGGAGAAAATGAAGGGATTATTATTATTGCGGCAACCAATAGACCAGATGTATTAGATCCAGCTCTTCTTCGTCCAGGAAGATTTGATCGACAAGTAACCGTGAACTTGCCTGATGTTAAGGGAAGAGAAGAAATATTAGGAGTACATTCAAAAAATAAGAAATTAGCTCAAGGAATCACATTAAAAAATTTAGCTAAGAGAACTCCTGGATTTAGTGGAGCAGATTTGGAAAATTTATTAAATGAGGCAGCCCTTTTAGCAGTTAGAAGAAATAAAGAAGTCATTACTATGAGTGAAGTAGATGAAGCAACAGATAGAGTACTAATGGGTCCTGCTAAAACCTCTCATAAGTATAGCGATAATGACCGTAAGTTAGTTGCCTATCATGAGGCAGGCCATGCGGTTATTGGGTTAAAGTTAGATAATGCAAATGATGTTCAAAAAGTAACAATTATTCCACGTGGAGCTGCAGGCGGGTATAATATGATGGTTCCAAATGAAGAAAAACTATGTTCTACAAAGACCGATTTGTTAGAGCAAATTACAGGGTTATTAGGAGGAAGAACTGCAGAAGAGATTATTTTTGGAGAGATTACAACTGGAGCACATAATGATTTTGAAAAGGCAACTAAGATTGCACGTGCTATGGTTACAGAATATGGAATGAGTGATTTAGGACCATTGCAGTTTGAGCAACAAGATGGTAGTGTATTCTTAGGAAGAGATTATAATAAAAGTCAACATTTTTCCAATGAGGTAGCTAATGAAATTGATATGGAAATGAGAAAAATTATTGATGATTGTCATAAAAAAGCAACAGAAATTATTAAGAAAAATAAAAAGCTATTAAAATTAATAGCAGATACCCTACTTGAATATGAGACTCTTACTAAAGAGCAAATTGATTATTTAGTAGAACATGGAAAGATGCCTTCAGATGATGCTGCATCAAGTCTTGAAAAAATGTCTGTTACCAAATTAAAACAGCTTGCGAAAGAAAAAGGAATCAAAAATTATTCAAAAATGAATAAATCAGAGTTATTAAAAGAGTTAGATACATAATTGAATTGAATCTAACTCTTTTTTATCGTTTTTTAGAATATTGTTTTTGTTTAATGTTGTTGTTCTTTCCCGTAAGAAGTGCAGATATTGCAAAAATATTACTATTTTTAAAATTAGAAAAAGATACTATTTTATCTGCATTACTCATGATTTGTCCTTCTTTATATAAACTAGGATAAATAGAATAAGGACCAATTGATTTTCTACTTTTCAGCGTTTCTAGTTGATTTTTGGTATCATCATCTAATTGCTCTATTATTTCAAAATTTGCTAGTTCCATATCATTATTTTCTGATAGTGTAAATTTACGCACAGGTAGTGGAAACATATGATGAATGACTCCATCAATTAACTTTTTCTTCGTTTTTTCATCTGAGAATTCTTCTGGAAACCAGCTTATTGCATTTAAAATGGCTTTAAGTGGATGCCTAAATCCATGTTTATTACAAAAATGAGTGTCTATTGGATTAGGATTATTTTGCCATGGGTATACATATAAATCATGCATCATATAAACTTTTAAAGCAGTTTTATAATCATAGCCTGGTTTTTTTACTTTTTGTGATAATAAGTAGGTGACTATTGTATCTGCTAAGATATGTTCTCCTAGGGTTATTTTATCGTGATGAGGAAATTCAGGACTCATACGTCTTTGAAATTCCTCGTGGATAAATATATTGTGAATCATATTTAATAACTCCTGTGCCTGATTATGAGTTAATTAATATTTCTTACATAAATTGGAAAAGATTTTTTCATTTTTTAATAATAACATAGAAATCACCTACACTTAAAATTTAATATTTTATTTTTTTCTGAGTACCTTAATTGGAGCATTAGGAAAGGGAAGAACTAATCTTTCCTTTTCTGCAAGTTTATAAAGATCATCGCCTAAAAATTCATTTGGTATTGATGCTGGTTGAAATAACCTCCAAACTTTCTGCTGTATATCAGCATTATCTAAGTTAATCATAGAAAATATTTCGTCTAAACTAATATTTTGACCGGTATATGGATTTATTTGATTGACTGCACCTAAATCAATTCCAAATACATCGACGAAGTATAAGAAGATTGCACTTTTTATATCTAATTCTTTTGTAAATAGATTTGATTTGTGGTCATAGTACTTTTTTACTAGTACATCTTTAGGTGTTCCTAAATAGTCTGAATAACCAACTGCAGGCATGTGTTTTATTTGTAGACCATCATAATCTATAAAAAATACTTTATTATCATGGGTAATTCTAATGTTTTCTGTTGTACATAAATCGGGAAATATGATACCTACATTATTTCCATTTTTTATGTTAGTTTCAATTTGGGAGTGGATGCTAGCATAGCTAGTTAAGTTAAGTATATTTTCATAATAATTGGTAAAGTCAACGCCAGGAATTTCAGACATTACATACGCCTTTACGATACCATCATCCTCCAGCATCATAGTAGGCCATGAAAAATTAGTAAATTTGTTTAAATTTTTCACCTCATTTAGTCTGGTTTCTAAATTATAACCAGTATTAGATATTATTTTTAATAATTTATCATCGAGTATTTTTAATAGTTTCCCATTCGGAAGTTTTATTATTGTAGTGTCTTTGGATCTTTTTAATATATTATATCCTTTATTTTTATTTAAAAACTCTTTCAAGTTTGATTTTGGTAAACTCATAGTGACTCCTTTTTGGCTTATATATTATTTGTTTTTTTGATATTTGTCAATGGTTTCTTATTATTTTCCAATATAGGTAGTAAAAATAAAATTGTTACAATTTGAAAAAACGTTATTTTTATAGTATACTATGGTTGCTTTGAAGAGGAAAAAGATATGGAATGGAATATAGGTAATGTAAAAATTAAAAATCAGGTGGTTTTAGCTCCAATGGCAGGAATCTCAAACTCAGCATATAGACGGATTGCTAAGGAAATGGGCTGTGGTCTTGTATATGCAGAAATGGTTAGTGATAAAGCAATTATGTATGAAAATCAAAAAACGATTGATATGCTTTATATGACAGCTGAAGAGAGACCTATTGCTCAACAAATATTTGGTACAGATGTTGAAAGTTTTGTAATTGCTGCTAAATATATTTATGAGAATATGCATCCTGATATTATTGATATTAATATGGGATGCCCAGTACCTAAAGTAGCTGTAAGAGCTCAAGCAGGTTCTGCTCTTTTAAAATCTCCCAAAAAGATTTACGATATTGTAAAAGCAGTAGTAGAAGCAGTTCCTATTCCTGTAACTGTTAAGATTAGAAGTGGTTGGGATAGGAATAGTATCAATGCTTTAGAAGTGTCAAAAGTTATAGAAAAAGCAGGAGCTAGTGCTATTTGTATTCATCCTAGAACAAGGGCCCAGGGCTATAGTGGTAATGCTGATTGGAATATTATAAAAGAAATTAAAAAGGTGATTTCTATTCCCGTTATTGGAAATGGAGACATTAAAAATGCAATCGATGCCAAGAAAATGTTACAAGAAACAGGTTGTGATGCTGTTATGATAGGAAGGGGAGTATTAGGGAATCCATGGTTAATAAAAGAAACAGTAGCTCTCTTAGAAGAAAATAAGGTTCTAAAAAAGCCAACAGTAGAAAATAGGATTGATATGTGTTTAAAGCATCTTTCATACTTACAACAGACGAAGGATGAAAAAATAGTCCGATTGGAAATAAGAAATCATATTGGTTGGTATTTAAAAGGACTTAAAGGAGCGAATGAAATTAAAAATAGGGTATATCAATGTTCCCGTATTCATGATATAATGCAAGTGTTGATTCGTTATAAGGAGGAGTTAAAAAATGGCTAGTAATAAAAAAGTAAAATTAGAAGAAAAGGATTCAGTAAAGGAAATTACTACGGAAAAAGAAAATCAAAAAATGGAGAAGATTTACGCTAGTTTTTGGCAAAGATTATGTGCATTTATTATTGATATGTTTTTAATTAGTTTGGTTACTTCCTTAATTACACAACCATTTATTCATAATAATAATTTACAAACATTATCTAATGAGGTTACAGATACATTAGAACAATACCAAAAGAAAAAGATAGATATTAATACCTATATTAATAGGACGGTAGATATTAGTTATGATATGGCAAGAGAAAGTGGTCTTTCTACTATTATTGGAATTGCTCTTTCTATTTTATATTTTGTGGTTTATCAATTTAGGTGTAATGGTCAAACTATAGGAAAAAAACTTCTTAAAATAAGAGTTGTTAAGAAAGATGATTCTAATTTAACTATGAATAATATGTTATTTCGATCTTTAATTATTGATTCTATTTTGGTAGATATTATTATATTATGCTTATCCATTTTTGCAAATAAAGATATTTATTTTTACGGTGTTGGAATTGTTCAATTTATACAATATCTTATTATATTTGTTAGTTGTTTGATTATTTTATCTAGAAAGGATAGACAAGGACTTCATGATATGATGGCAAATACAGAGGTAGTAATCGCTTAGAAAGGAGTATTAAGATGAGAGAATTTAGTGAACAGGAGTTAGTAAGAAGAGAAAAAGTTGAAAAGATTAGGGAGGTTTGCAATCCTTATCCTGAACGATTTGAAATTACTCATGAAATTAAAGATGCAGCTAAGTTAGAAGATGGCATTTCATCCGTATGTGTTGCAGGAAGAATTGTTTTTATGAGAAAAATGGGAAAAATGAGTTTTGTTACGATCAGAGACATAGAAGGGAAAATTCAATTATCTATTAAGATTGATATGGTTGGAGAAGAAAAGTATAGATTTTTTAAAGAAAACTTTGATATTGGAGATTTTATAGGTGCAAGGGGAGAAATCTTTACAACACATACTGGGGAAAAAACGATTCGTGTTGATTCTTTTGAATTTTTAGGCAAGGCATTAAAACCCCTTCCAGAAAAATTTCACGGGTTAACAGACCAAGAATCTTGTTATCGACAAAGATATGTGGATTTAATTATGAATCAGGACACTAGAGACCGTTTTTTAATTCGAATGAGATTTATAAAAGAACTTAGAAATTATTTAGATTCTTTAGGCTATATGGAAATTGAAACCCCTATTTTAAATAATAAGGCAAGTGGGGCTACTGCTAAACCATTTAAATCCCATCATAATGCTTTAGACATGGATGTATATTTAAGAATTGCACCTGAAACGTATATGAAAAGGGCTGTAGTAGCGGGTATTTCAAAGGTATATGAAATTGGTCGCTGTTTTAGGAATGAGGGGATTGATCAAACTCATTTGCAAGACTTTACAATGATAGAGGCATATCAAGCATATTATAATTATCGGGATAATATGAAATTGATTCAGAATATGTTACAGACAATTATTAAAAATATTTTTGGAACTCTAATAATACCTTTTGGAGATAAGCAAATTGATTTTAGTGGTGAATGGAAGAGTCAATCTTTTAGAGATATATTGATTCAGTATGCAAATATTGATATTAATGAGTATGATACGAAGGAAAAATTATTAGAAAAGATTCGTCAAGATCATATTGAATTAGAAAGTGAAACGCCAATCGAGGACTTGGGATTTGGGAATTTAGTAGATGTTTTATATAAAAAGGTTGCACGTCCGTTTATGATAGAACCGGTTTATTTAACAGAACATCCAATTGATTTATCTCCTTTAGCCCGTACCAATGATGATAATCAATTGGTAACAGATAGATTTCAATTAGTAATTAATGGTGCTGAAATTGTAAATGGATATTCTGAGCTTGTAAATCCTATAGAACAAGAAAAAAGACTTTTAGAACAATCAAAATTAAAAGAAGCTGGGGATACCGAGGCTATGGAGATGGATTATGACTATATAACAGCAATGGAATATGGAATGCCACCAATATCTGGTTGGGGTATGGGAATTGATAGAATGATTCAATTATTGACTAATAGTGAAAATATCAAAGATGTTGTCATGTTTCCACTGATGAGATCTTTAGAAAAGGAAAATAGATAGAAATTCTATTTCTTTTTTTCCAAAAATTTCATAAAAAAGTATTTAAATGCTTGTATTATGGGTTCAATGTAGTATAATTATTATGGGAGGAGGTATTTATGAAAAGACATAATACAATAAAAGTCGTTCTTATTACAGTGTTAGTATTTATGCTACTTTCTTGGATATTACCAGCTGCATATTTCCAAAGTAGCTATGTTGAACAAGGACGCGTTCAGATGGGATTGTTTGATTTATTCACATATCCTACAACAGCATTATCTTATTTTGGATATATTGCTTTATTTATTCTTGTTGTAGGGGGATTCTATGGAATATTAAACAGAATTCCAGCTTATCGAATTTTACTAGATAAGATTGCTAAGGCATTTAAAAAGAAAGGAAAAATAGTATTATCAGTTATGATGGTATTATTAGCAGTAATCACTTCTATTTGTGGTTTACAATTAGGATTGATTATCTTTTTCCCATTCTTAATAGCTATTATTCTTCTAATGGGATATGATAAGTTGGTTGCCGCATTAACCATAGTAGGATCTACTATGTTAGGAATTGCTGGAACTACATTTGCTTATGCAAATACTAGTGTGGTATTATCCACATTATCAGTTAAACTTACAACTAATATGTTAGTAAAAATTATTATTTTAGTTGTTGGATTAGGACTGTTGATATTTAATACAATGAGATATATCAATAAAACAGAAAAGGCTTCTAAAGAAAAAAAGAAAACAGCTAAAAAGACAGAAACAAAAGAGGAAAGCTCTTTTGCAGCTAAATTAGATGATTTTGTACCTGCAGCAACAAAATCAAAAGCAAAAATATGGCCAATAGTGGTAGTTTTTTCAGTTATTTTTGTGATTATGGTCATGGCCTTTATTTCTTGGTCAGGAGCATTTAATATTACAGCTTTTGATAAAGCAACAACGGCAGTAACAGGATTTAAAATTTTCGGATTTAATTTATTTGGAAAATTGCTAGGAAATGTTAATGCATTTGGTAGTTGGACTTTGGCAGAATTAATGGCTACTATGATTCTATTTGCGGGATTATTGATGATTATTTACAAAGTTAAATTTAATGAGGGATTTCAAGCATTTATTACAGGTGCTAAAAGAGCATTAGAGCCTGCTGTATTAGTTATCTTAATTTATACTTGTTTAGTAATTGTAACTTATCATCCATTCCAATTAGTTATTTATAAAGCATTATTTAGTATTACCAAGGGATTCAATGTATTTACATCTTCTATAGCAGCAATTTTAGCAAGTTTGTTTAATGCAGATCCATTGTATACATTCCAAAGTATTTTACCTTATTTAACTAGCATTGTATCTGATAAAGCAACCTATAAGATTATTGCAGTTGTTTATCAGGCTATGTATGGTGTTACGATGTTGATAGCACCTACTAGTGTTATTCTTATGGGGATCCTTTCTTATTTAGGTATTTCATATAAGGATTGGTTTAAAAATATTTGGAAATTAGTGCTTGAATTAATAATTATTATGTTAATCATATTTACGATATTGGTATTAATTTAAAAGTAAGATAAGAGAGCCTTTGCTCTTTTTTTGTATTGACAAAAAGCTCTGGGGGGGGTATACTGTAAACATAAGGTAAATAAATACGGAGTGATAGCAGTGAAAAAGAGAGTAAAAAACAATTATAAAATCATATTAGGAATCATAATAGGAGGTATCTTATCGGGAGTAGGAGTCTATGCAGCAACTACCATTTCAAGTTCTACTATTTCTTATGATAATTCGAAATCAGGGTTAACATCTACAAATTTGAAGGGTGCGATAGATGAGTTGTATGAAAAATCAGATATTAGAAGGCAGGGAAAATACGTATCAGCATATACTTATAGTACAGCTACTGCAACAAAATGTATAACAGGGGAGGAATCAACCTGTAAGAAGACAGAATGTTATAAAACGAAGACAGCAAATAGTTGTAAGGCTGGTGATATTATAAAATATAAAGTAAATGATACAGATATTGTAACGTTTCATGTTATGTTTGATAATGGATCAACAATGACTATGCAGTCCCAAAAAAATACGGTAAATAGAACAGTATGGTATGAAGATCCTGGTTTAGAACACAAGAATGAAGGTGTGTTGAAATCAGATAATATTACAGCCTTTGGACCTTTAACAGCACTAGAAGCTTTAGAATCTGTCACGGAAACGTGGGTAAATGTCAATAATCAAACCTACAAAATGGGAACAACAGTATTTAAGACAAATGCTTATACAGGTTGTGATAGAGGTTCGATTTCATGTACTAAGAATATATATACTCTACCTGAAAGGACTGCAAAAGCTAGGATGATTACCTTGCAAGAAGCAGTTGTATTAGGATGTACAAAAACAAAGTTAACATGTCCAATTTGGATAGCAAACTATTTAAAATATTCTGCAGGAAATGGAGGAACTATTAATATTACTCAATCTAGTGATGCGATATGGACAATGAATGCCGAAGATTCACAAATTGCAGTAACCATACTTCCTAGATATTTAGATCATAATTATGCATATGGGTGGCAATCAAGATTTGAACGTGGGGTTAGAGCCGTTGTTGTTGTTAACAAATAATTTGATATAAAGAAATTATGTTAGTTAGTAGTACATGGTAATATTTTTGTGGCAATTCTTGTCACTTTTTTTGTTTCATAATTTCTTGCAAAAGAATACATAATAAACATAAAATAACTTTAGGAGGAGGAGAATATGTTTTCAAAATTCAGTGAGGAATCCCAAAAAATATTATTAAATGCAAAGAGGGAAATGTCATCTTTAAAACATCCTTATGTTGGTAGTGAGCATTTACTTTTAGCAATTTTATCTAATAGTGATATCGAAGTTACTAAAAAATTAAAGGATTATAATATAAATTATCATAGTTTTAAAGATGAGGTGATAAATGTCATTGGGAAGGGAACTCTTGCAAATCAATGGTTTTTATATACGCCCCTATTAAAAAGGATTATTGAAGGAGCTACAATGGAGTGTAAGGAAAATAAGGATAAGGAAGTTACTCCTACTCATTTATTTTTGGCTCTTTTGGAAGAAGGTGACGGAGTTGCTATTCGAATATTAATGGGAATGAATATTGATATTGATACTTTATATGATGAATTTTCGAATAGCTTAATTGCAAAAAAAAGTAAGAGTAAAAGAAAATTAATGATAGAAGAATACTCTGTGGATTTAAATAAAAGATGCTTAAATCATGAATTAGATCCAGTAGTAGGTAGGGAGTCAGAAATTGAGCATATTATTGAAATTCTTTCGCGTAGAACAAAAAATAATCCTTTATTAATAGGAGAGGCAGGTGTAGGAAAAACTGCTATTGTGGAAGAGTTAACTAACCGAATTGTATCTGATATGGTTCCCAATAATTTAAAGAATAAAAGAATTTTGTCAGTGGCCATGTCCTCTTTAGTAGCAGGGACTAAATATAGAGGAGAGTTTGAGGAACGAATTAATAAACTGTTAAAGGAAGTAGAAGAAAATGATGATATTATATTATTTATTGATGAAATTCATACTCTAGTAGGGGCTGGGGGAGCAGAGGGTGCAATTGATGCTTCGAATATTTTAAAGCCTGCCTTGGCGAGAGGTAAAATTAAAGTAATTGGTGCAACGACAATAGAAGAATATTCAAAATATTTGGAAAAGGATAAGGCCCTAGATAGGCGTTTTCAAAAAATTTATATATCAGAGCCTAATACAGAAAAGGCTAAGGATATTCTCTTAAAATTAAAGCCACTATATGAATCTTTTCATAATACTTTAATTAGTGATGAAATCGTTGATTATATTATTGATGTATCAGATAAATATATTTATAATAGAAAATTTCCTGATAAGGCAATTGACATTTTAGATGAAGTTTGTGCTAGAACGGTTTTACTAAAGGACAATAATGAAGAAAAAATTGATAGGTTAAAACAACAATTAAAACTTACCATAAAAAATAAAAAGGAGTCTATTGTAAAAGAGGATTTTGATCAGGCAACAGAATTTAAAAATGAACAAAATAAACTAGAGACTAAGATTAACCATCTTTATTTGAAAAGTAATCAAAATAATAGTCCAAAACTTATTACTAAGAAGATGGTTATGGATGTGGTTACCGCAAAGACGACTATTCCTATTTTTGAGGATGAAAATACAAATAAAAGAATTATTAATTTAGAGTCTCATTTAAAGAAAAAAGTAAAAGGACAGAATGAAGCGATAGAAACTCTTTGTAATTTTGCTAAGAAAAAGCAATTGGGATTTATGGATAATAAGGTGCATTCTTTCCTTTTTGTTGGAAAAACAGGAATTGGGAAAACACTTTTGGTCAAGGAATATGCCAAAGAACTTTATAATAAAAATAATCTTATTAGAGTCGATATGAGTGAGTATAAAGAGTCACATTCGGTTAGTAAGATTATTGGATCTCCTCCAGGTTATGTGGGATATGAAGATCAAAATTATTTATTAGAGAAAGTGAGAAATAATCCTTATAGTGTGATTTTACTAGATGAAATTGAAAAGGCTAGTACAGATGTTATAAAATTGTTTTTACAAATTTTAGATGAGGGTAAAATCAAAGATTCTAAAGGTGTGGATGTTTATTTTCATAATACTACTATTTTTATGACATCAAATTTAGGATGTAGTGGAGCTACTATTGGCTTTAGTGAGAAACGAGAAAATATGATTATGAATACGTTAAATGAATATTTTGGAGTAGAGTTTGTTAATAGAATAGATGATATTCT
The DNA here is from genome assembly GCA_910586635.1 of uncultured Bacilli bacterium. Taxonomy (GTDB): domain Bacteria; phylum Bacillota_I; class Bacilli_A; order RF39; family UBA660; genus UMGS995. The sequence goes on from CAJUJA010000001.1 coordinate 24,962, forward strand.
TGTATTTAGAAGTTTAGAAGAGGATGTAGTAAAAGAAATAATAAGAAAAAAAAAAAAAAAATTAAAAAATTATTATCAGGAAAAAGATATTAAATTGATTTTTAATCATCAACTGGTTAATAAAATTGTGAAAGAGTCTAAGTATGAGATATATGGGGCTAGAAGAATTGAGAAAGTAATCGATCGTAATATTAATAATTATATTATTAATGAGGTGTTGAACGGAAACAAAAATGTTATTCTTAAAGAGGCTTTGTAGTCTCTTTTTATTTTTCTTTTAATATGATATAGTAAATGCAGGTGATAATATGCGAATTTATAATACTTTAACAAGACAAGTAGAGGAATTTATTCCCAATAATCCAGGTGAGGTTAAGATGTATACCTGTGGACCTACGGTGTATCATTTTGCTCACATTGGTAATTTAAGGGCCTATATATTTGAAGATATTCTAGAAAAAACTTTGAATTATTTAGGTTATAAAGTAAAAAGATGTATGAATATTACAGATGTAGGGCATCTTACTAGTGATTCTGATTCTGGCGAGGATAAGATGTTAAAGGGAGCAAAAAGGGAACATAAATCAGTGATGGATATTGCAGAATTTTATACTGCACAATTTCAGAAGGATATTAAATGTTTAAATATAGCATGCCCAGAAATTGTATCTAAGGCAACAGATAATATAGAGGAATATATTGAAATTATTAAAGTTTTATTAGAAAAAGGATACGCTTACTGGAGTGGTGGTAATGTATACTTTGATACCTCAAAGCTAGATGATTATTACAAACTTACGAATCACAAGATAGATGAAATGGTAGTAGGTGTTAGAGAGGGTGTAGAAGAAGATAGAGATAAGAAAAATCAAGCAGATTTTGTTTTATGGTTCACGAAGTCTAAATTTGATGAACAGGAATTAAAGTGGGATTCTCCCTGGGGAGTGGGATATCCTGGATGGCATATAGAATGTTCTGGGATATGTATGAAATATTTAGGAGAATATTTAGATATTCATTGTGGTGGAATAGATAATATTTTCCCACACCATACTAATGAAATTGCTCAAAGTGAGGCTTATCTTTCCCATAAGTGGTGTAACTACTGGGTGCATGGGGAACATTTATACGATACTACAGGAAAGATGAGCAAATCAAAGGGAGAATTTTTAACTATAGGGTTATTAAAGGATAAAGGATATAATCCTCTTTCCTACCGTTTTATGTGTTTAAATACCTCTTATCGTAAGGTGTTGGTGTTTTCTTATGAAGCCTTAGATCAAGCAGAAAATGCTTATATGAAATTGAAAAATAAAATTTCATCTATAGATAATGGTGGTGAATTTGATCAAGTACAGTTTGATTATTATAATAATAAATTTATGGAGAATATTGGAGATGATTTAAATACTGCTAATGCGATTATGCTAATTTATGATGTAATAAAAAGCGATTTAACTGGTACGACTAAAATTAAATTAATAGAGTCTTTTGATAAGGTTTTGTCATTGGATTTATTAAAAAAGGATACGAATCAAATAGATTTAAATCAAGAAATACTAGAACAAATAGAAAAAAGAAACAAAGCTAAAAAGGATAAGAACTACCAATTAGCGGATTCTATTAGAAATGAACTTTTAGAACAGGGGATTAAACTAATCGATGGTAGAGAAGGTATTACCTATGAGATTGTTGATAAGATGTAAAGTAAAATGAATTCTTTCATCTTTTTAATAGTTATGGTATACTAAAGGTAGTCAATAGGAGGTATTATGGATAAAAAATATCAAATAGTAAGAAAAGCAGAAAGTGGGGAAATATATAACAGACAAATTGCAGCAGTGGCAACGGTTACTTTAGTTACCGTTGGTTTTGTCAGTCTTTGTGCAATTTTTTCAAAAGGGAATAGTCAAAATTATAGGTATAACATCAATAATTCTTTACCTTATGCAGAACAATTAGAGAATATGTTAGATATTAATTTAGATTCGGATTTAGAAGAAAGTGTTAATAAATTACAGAACATTAGCATTTTAATTGATGAGTATCAAAATAATGAGGGATTTCTTGTGAGAAGTCATGCTTGTGAAAGTTTAGCCCAAAACTATTCTGAGATTGAGAAGACATCTTTGGAGGTATTAAAAAAAGTAATAGCTGGCGAACATGGAGGTGTTGCTTCTGAGTATCAAATTGGATATGAAAAGTCGGATAATAGTTGGATTGCTTCTAATTACGCAGTAGGGACTATTACTTTAACAGGAGAGGAGCGATCTTTAGCAGAGGCAATTGGTCAATTTCAAAATTATCAATCTGTTGATTTTGAAAACTTAGACATAAGGGGTATTTCTCAATATGTTCAGGCATGTAGTCAAGTTCTTGACAATTCTATTTTCTTAGTGACTAGTAAATCAGAAAAATTTCAATATGCAAAAAAGCCTTAGGGCTTTTTATTATCATAAAATTTTAGGAGGATTTATGGATATAAGAGAAGTTAATGTACTTGTTTTAGCGTATTTAGGAGATACAATATATGAAGATTATATTAGGCGTTATCTTATTGATAAAGGATTAAATCATGTGAATACTCTTCAAAAAGAATCAATTCAATATGTAAGTGCTAAAGGACAAGCTGAATTTTTAAAAAAAATGTTAAATCAAAACTATTTTACAGAAGAGGAAATAGATATTATTAAAAGAGCACGTAACTATAAAACAAATTCACACCCTAAAAACTGTGATATTATTACTTATAAATTAGCAACGGGTTTAGAGGCATTAATTGGATATTTAAGTTTAAGTAATAAAAGGGAGCGAATAGATCAAATTATGAGTTATATTTTGGGAGGTGTGTCATGATTGTATATGGAAAAAATGTAGCTTTAGAATTACTTCAAAGAAATACTAAGATAAAAAAAGTGTTTTTACAGGATAATTTTTGTGATGAAAAAATTATTTCTCTTATTGAAAAATTAAAAATACCTGTTTCAGTTTGCTCAAAAAGAAAAATGGACGATTTGTCAGGGGGAGTACATCAAGGTATAATACTAGACATTCGGGACTACCAATACAAAGATTTAGATTCCCTACTTTTAAAGAATCCTGATTTTATTGTGATATTAGATCATTTAGAAGATCCTCATAACTTAGGGGCTATTATTAGAACCTGTGAAGCAGCAGGTGTTAACATGATAATAATTCCTAAGGATAGGCAAGCTCAGGTAAATGCTACTGTCATGAAAACTAGTGCTGGAGCCATTTCAAATATGAATATTGTTAGAGTTCCTAATTTAGTTAGTATCATTTCTAAATTAAAAAAGGAGGGATTTTGGATTGTAGGAACTGATATGCAGGGCAGTCGTTATGATGAAATAGATTATAATTGTAAAGTTGCTTTAATCATTGGAAATGAGGGGAAAGGAATGAGTGATTTGGTATCTAAATCCTGTGATTTTATTGCAACAATTCCCATGGTAGGGAAAATTAATAGTTTAAATGCATCTGTTTCCGCAGGAATCTTAATTTATGAGGTGGTTCGAAATAGAAGGTAGGTAATATTTTGAATTATAAAAATGTCAATGACTATGAAACATTATACTTGATAGGTGAGAATGATGAAGATTCTATGAATCAGTTGTTTAAAAAATATAGACCAGTTATTATTTCGATTGCTAAGAAATATTATTCTAAGATGAATTATCATTGTGGAGAATTAGAGGATTTTATTCAAGAAGGATATATAGGTTTGGATCGGGCTATTAAATCTTTTGGCGAATATAGAAATGTACTTTTTTATACATTTTCTGTTATATGCATAGAAAGACAAATAAAGAGTTACTGTAGAAGTTTTCTATCCTTAAAGAATGAGCATATAAATAACGCATTATCCATGGATCTTGAATTAGAGGAAAATTTTAGATTATTGGACTCTTTCCGTGAAGATTCTGTTAGTGCAAATCCGGATTTATATATAGAGGAAACAACTGTTTTAAATGATTTAATTCGCTTTAAAAATAGTTTGTCTTGGAAACAAGGGTTAATATTTGAGCTTCGATATAATGGTTTTAAATATAAAGAAATTTCAAGATTATTAGATATTCCCATTAGTACAGTAGATAATTGTCTACACATTTGTAGAAAAAAGTTGTCTAATAAGTTTACATTTTCTTAGATTTTCTATTTGTGTTTTTATTTTCTTTGTTATACAATAAAAATAGGTGAATAGGGTATGGGCTTGAATTTAAAAGAATGGTTAGAAACCAATCATGAAATAGAAAGTAGACAAAAATTGTTTTATAATATGTCTCGTACTATGAATTATATTCATGATAGGGATTATTATATTAAAAGTTTTAATTTAAAAGAAATTGAGATTTTGAATCCAGAAAAACTAAGTCCTATTCGATATGATACCGTAGTAAGAATGCCTAAGGAATATAAAGAACAGATTATAAGAGAAGATATTTATAACTTGGCCTTTATTCAAATAAGTGCATTTGCTAATATTAAAATTGAGAACTTAAAACCTATTTATTTAAAGGAAAATTTTTCTGAATTTCAAAAATATCTTCCTCAGATGGATGTTCCTTATTTACAAGGAATTATCGAAAGAGGGGCAGGAATCTATTACTATGAGTATATCGATAAAAGAAATAAACAGGAATTAGAAAGGTTGCAAAGAGAAACAGATTCTGAGATTAATAATTCTTCAAGATCTATTTCTAACTCTTTAGGAATACAAAGGACCAAAACTACGGCAGTAGGAAAATCTATGGTTGATTCTGATACTAAAAAATTATATGGAGATTTAGTAGATACAAAACAAGCTGCTTTTGTTAGTTTTTTAATTTTTCCAGTATCCTTGATTTTATTAGGGATTATTTTAGTTATGGTTGTTTTCTTCTATATTTAAATTAAATGTGTTAATACTAATTTAAGTTCATCGTATAAAATTTGACGTAAAATAATTATAAATGATAGAAAGTGACATTTCTATAAAGTATTAATAAGCAATTTTAATTGGTTGACATTTCTATTTGTTTGTGCTATTTTAGTTATAGACACGTAGAGGTGTTTTTATTTTGTACAAAATATTAGGAAATAGGTGATAAAATGGCTGAAATTGTAAAGGCGAAGAAAAGAAAAAAAATAGTAAAAATAGAAGAAGAAAAAGCCCCAAAAAAAGAATCTAAAATTGAAAAAAAGTCAGAGATAAAAGGGGAAGAAAAGAAAAATTTATGGGAGAAGTTCATGACCTTTTGTCATGGTGTTGGAAGTGAATTTAAAAAGGTAAGATGGACTTCTAAGAAGGATATGATTAAATATTCTATAGCAACTATTGTATTTATTGTTTTCTGCTCTTTATTTTTTTATGGAATTGATACAATATTTGCGTTAATACAATCGTTATTTAGTTAGGATGTAAAGGAGAGATTTGGAATGGAAAAACAATGGTATGTTGTAAATACTTATTCGGGACATGAGAATAAGGTAAAAGAAAAATTAGAGATGAGAGCAGAGTCTATGGATATGGAAGATTGTATCTTTAGGGTGATTGTTCCAGAAGAAAAGGTAGTCGAGGTAAAAGATGGAGTTACCAAGGAAAAAACTAAGAAAATGTTCCCTGGTTATATTTTAGTTGAAATGGTTATGACAGATGATGCCTGGTATGTAGTTCGTAACACCCCAGGTGTAACAGGCTTTATTGGATCTAGTGGAAAGGGTGCTAAACCAACCCCATTACAACCTTATGAAGTGGATAAGGTTCTTAATAATATGGGTATTAGTAGAATTGATGTTGATAATGAATTAGAGGTAGGATTAAGTGTTAAAATTATCTCTGGACCATTTAATGGAATGTTTGGTAAGATCGAGTCTATTGATTTGCCAAATCAGAAAGTAAACTTAACAGTAGATTTATTTGGTCAAGAAACTTCTGTGGAAGTAGAAATTAATCAGATAGAAAAAGCATAAAACTTGCAAAAGATACAGATATATGGTATTATTTAGAGGCTATATTTAATAAATATAGATTAGTGGGAGGCAAAACCTATTAAAGCGGTAATAGCTATTTGGACCACTCGCGAAAACAAAGATAAAGGAGGCGTTTTTCGTGGCAAAAGCAGCTGTCAAGAAAATAAAGTTACAAATCCCTGCGGGAAAAGCAACACCAGCTCCACCAGTAGGAACTGTTTTAGGACCAGCAGGAATTAATTTACAAGAGTTTTGTACTAAATATAACGATGCTACTAGAGATAAGATGGGAGATATCTTACCAGTAGAGATTTCAATATATGAAGATAGAAGTTTTGATTTTATTATTAAAACTCCACCAACAAGTTTCTTGCTTAAGAAATATGCAAAGATCACTAAGGGTGCTGTTAAGGGATCTACTGAAGTAGTTGCTACTTTAACAAAAGATCAATTAAAAGAAATTGCAGAAATCAAACTACCTGATCTTAATGCATATACTGTAGAAGAAGCAATGAAAATTGTTGCAGGTACGGCAAGAAATATGGGAATTGCAGTAGAAGGCTTAGAAGAGACTGTAGAATAGTTAAAATAGGGTTACCCTATGTGGAAGGAATGTCCGCTTACATGAATTCCGAGGATAATACCACATAAGGAGGATAAAGTAATGAAAAAAAGAAGTAAGAAGTATACAGAAGCTGTTTCTAAAATAGAAAAAAATAAAGTATATTCAAAAGAAGAAGCAGTAAAACTAGTAAAAGAGACTTCCATTAGTAAGTTTGATTCATCAATTGAAGTTGCGATGAGATTAAATGTAGATCCTAAAAAGGCAGATCAACAATTACGTGGAGCGATTGCTCTACCAAAAGGAACTGGTAAGGAAGTTCGAGTTTTAGTAATTGCTAAAGGAGATCAGGCAAAAAAAGCTCAAAAAGCTGGAGCAGATTATGTTGGAGATGTAGATATGATCGAAAAAATTGAAAAGGAAAATTGGTTTGAATTTGATACTATGATTGCAACTCCAGATATGATGCCGCTTTTAGGAAAAATTGGACGTGTTTTAGGACCAAGAGGGTTAATGCCAAATCCAAAGACTGGAACCGTTACTATGGATGTAGAGAAGGCAATTGAAGAAGTAAAATCAGGAAGAGTTGAATATAGAACGGATACTTTTGGTAATATTCATGGAGTAATCGGGAAAGCATCTTTTTCTGAGGAAGATTTATTAGTAAACTTAAATGCTTTTGTATCAGCAATTTTAAAGGTAAGACCAACTACAGTAAAAGGTGATTATATTAAAAATATTTCTATTTCTTCTACTATGGGACCTGGAATTAAAGTTGAAAATAATTTTGACAAGTAGAAGATTATAAGATATAATAAAGACAATTTATTGGTGCCATAGACAGTAGGTATAAAAATAAATCCTACCGAGGACTAAAAGTGTAAGAGTTCTTGAAATGTCTATTTTTAAGGACTTTTTTTATGGCATCCCTAAATAGAAGAAGGAGGTGTACTATGGCAAATGCAAAAATCTTAGAGGCAAAGCAAAGGGTGATTGAGGAGATTAAAACTCGTACTCAGAATGCAAAATCCGTAGTTTTATTTGACTACCGAGGAATTACAGACGCAGAGGCTAAAGAATTACGTGTAAAATTAAAAGAGGCAAATTCAGATTATAAGGTTTATAAGAATACTTTGATGTCACGTGCTTTTGATGAATTAAAGTTAGATCTTAAAGAAAATTTAGTTGGACCAAGTGCTTTTGCTTATGGAGAAGACCAAATTGGAACGATCAAAATTTTAACTGATTTTGCAAAGGAACACCCATCAATAGTTTTGAAAGTAGGGATTGTAGATGGAGAAATAGCAGACCAAGCAAAACTTGCTGAATATGCTAAATTACCATCAAGAGAAGGACTACTTACTATGCTTGCTGGTGGTATGATAGGACTTGTAAGAGATTTATCAATTTGCTTAGATTTATATAGTAAACAAAAAGAAGATTAAAAAGTCAATGAAAGGAAGGAAAATAAATATGGCTAAATTAACAAAAGAAGATTTTATCAGTAGTTTAAAAGAAATGAATTTATTAGAAATTAAGGAATTAGTAGATGCAATGAAAGAGGAGTTTGGAGTTGATCCATCTGCTGTTGCTGTTGCTGCTCCTGCTGGAGGAGCTGATACTGCAGATGCTGCACCTAGTACGGTTACAGTAAGTATTGCTGATGCTGGTGCTGGAAAGGTTGCAGTTATCAAGGTAGTACGTGAAATTACTGGATTAGGATTAAAAGAATCTAAAGACATCGTTGATCAAAATGGTGTAGTTAAGGAAAACATTCCTACTGATGAAGCTGATGAAATTAAAGCTAAGCTTGAAGAAGCTGGAGCTACTGTAGAGGTTAAGTAATTAACTTCTTTTTTTTTGAATTTTTGTATGATATAATACCTATTAGAATAGAGGTGGTTGAATGTTAATTTATTTAATGCATGTAGATAAAATATATACATTTAAATTGCCGAAAAAAATTCAGGGAAATTATGTCTTGTCTGACTATGATTCTCAGGGAAATAAGAGATCTTTAGTAAATGTAGATGCTAAGGACGGAAAATGGTATGTTTCTAGTAATATAGATGTAAAAATACAATATAATCAGAAAATGGTTACTTCTATAGAACTCATTCTTTATAATTTTTATCAATTAACCTATGGAAATGAAAATATTATTATGTATGTTTGTCCTGGAAATGAAACCTCATATGTTGCTAAGGCTATTTCTAATAATCAAACGTTAGTAATTGGAAATGATTCTGGATGTGATATTACATATAATTACGCAGGTTTTTCTAAAAAACAGTTGGAGTTGACTTATAAAGATGGAAAATATTCGTTTAAAAATTTAGACAATAGATATCCTGTTTATTTGAATAAAATAAGAAGAGAATCTGGTTATTTAGAGAATTTTGATACTTTATTTATAATGGGGCTCAAAATTGTTATTTGTGATAAATTTATATTAGTTAATAATCCTATGAAATTAGTTGTACTTATGTCCAATAAGTTTTGTGAATTAAAAACGGAATTATCAATGGGAGATTATCATGTGGATAATGTGATTTATAAGGATTTTTATGATGAAAAAGATTATTTTAATAAATCCCCGGTATTTTTGAAAAAGATAAAGACTTTGGAGTTAGAAATAGCCCTTCCACCAGAAAAACAACGATCAGATGGAGAATCCATGTTAATTAAAATTGTACCATCTATTCTTATGTTTTCAACCTCTGCTTTTACAGGAATACAAGCATTGATTAACGTTCAAAAGGATCCATCATCTTTACAAAGTAACTTATCTAGTATAATTATGTGTATTGCATTATTTATTTCTAGTATTATTTGGCCTTTTGTAGAGCAGATGATAAATAAGTTTAGAATAGCAGGTGCTAATCTTAGAAGAGGCAGAAGGTTTTCAAAATATTTAAAGGGCAAGGAAAAAATATTGAAGCAGGCTATTGATGATCAAAAAATGATTTTATGTGATCGTTATACATCTTTAGGTGAAATACAGAATATTATTTTTTCTAAATTACCTAATTTATTTTCTAGAACAATAGAGAGCAGGGACTTTTTAGTAGTAAGACTAGGTATTGGAACGATTCCTTTAGATTGTGAAATTGATTTTCAAAAACCAGAGTACAGTGAAAATAATGATCATTTGATTGAAAATGCCGAAAAGATTATAGAAAATAATAAGTGGGTTCATGATGTTCCTTATACATTATCTCTATATAAAAATAATATTTTAGCATTTATAGGTCAAATTGAAATTATGCCAAATTATATGAAAGCCATTATGCTTCAGTTATTAACTTTTCATAGCTATAATGATTTAAAAATAGTTGTATTAACAGGGGAAAATGAAAATTCTTCTTTAAGTTTTCTAAGGGGATGTAACCATTGCTGGAATAATGAGAAAAGTAAAAGATTTTTTGCAAGTAACTTAAATGAAGGTGAGGAATTGTCATCCTTTTTAGAAAAAGAACTAATGAAAAGAATGGAAAAAGAGCAGAAGAAAGAGTTGCCTTATTATTTAATTGTTACTGATAATATTTCTATGTATAAGGATCTTAAAATTATAAAGGACTTAGATTCTAATAGTAGTAGGTATCATATGGGATTGATTATGTTTTGTCAAAAAGTTGCCGAAGTGCCTAGTACTTGTAATCACTTTGTTGATTACAAATTAAAGGAAGCAGCTTCCTTTAATTCAGAAATGGATCAAGATAGTTTGAATAAGTTTAATCCAGAGTTTATAGAGGATATAAATTTTAATGAGTGTATTAGAAGAATATCTAATATACCAATTAAATTACAGGATGCTATATCTGGAAATTTGCCAGATAACCTAGGCTTTTTGGAATTATATGGAATAGGTAATGTCAAGCAATTTAACTCAATAGAGAAGTGGAAAAATTCAGATGTAATTAATAGTTTATCGGCACCTATAGGGGTTGATGTCAATGGAAATGTTTTAAACTTGGATTTGCATGAGAAAAGACATGGTCCCCATGGTTTAGTTGCGGGTATGACAGGTTCTGGTAAAAGTGAATTTATTGTTACGTATATTTTATCCTTGGCAGTTAACTATAGTCCTGATGAAGTTCAATTTGTACTGATTGACTATAAAGGAGGAGGTTTAGCAGGTGCTTTCGAGAATAGAAAAACAGGAATGAAATTACCTCATTTGGTAGGAACTATTACCAACCTTGATAAGTCAGAGATGAAGAGAACCTTGGTATCTATTAAGAGTGAATTACAAAGGAGACAAAGAGTATTTAATCTTGCTAAGGAAAGATTAAATACAGGAACTATTGATATTTATAAATATCAAAGGTTAGTAAGGGAAAATCAACTTCAAGAGCCTATGTCTCATCTATTTATTATTTGTGATGAATTTGCAGAATTAAAGGCACAACAACCTGATTTTATGGATGAACTTGTATCAGCTGCTCGTATTGGGCGTAGTTTAGGTATTCATTTAATTTTAGCTACGCAAAAACCTAGTGGTGTTGTGGATGATCAAATCTGGTCAAATTCTAAGTTTAAGGTTTGTTGTAAAGTGCAAACGGTAGAAGATAGTAAAGAAATGATCAGGCGTGATGATGCAGCCTATTTAAAACAATCAGGAAGATTTTATTTACAAGTAGGATATGATGAATACTTTGTTTTAGGCCAGTCTGCTTATAGTGGAATTACCTATATACCATCTGAGAGAAGTAGAACTAAGATTGACGATTCTATAGACTTTTTAAATAATTCTGGTGAGGTTGTTAAAAATGTTACGAAACCTGAAGGAAAAGTAGAGATCCATGAAGAATTAGGAGAAGAGTTGGGAAACGTTTTAAAGTATTTAATTGAGCAAGCAGCAGTATTAAATTTTCAAAATAAGCAATTATGGTTAGAAAATGTAGCTCCTATTATCTATTTAGAAGATATTAGAAAGAAATATGAGATTGGAATTAAACGATATAATATTAACCCTGTTATTGGAGAATATGATGATCCAAGAAATCAAAAGCAGGGAAGTGTTACTCTACCTATTAATCAATTAGGGAATATTTTTATTATGGGAGTACCTGGTAGCGGAAAAAGTACATTATTATCAACTATTATATATTCCGCTATAATTACGCATAATACAAGTGAGGTTAATTTTTATATTGTAGATTTATTGGCAGAAACTTTAAATCGTTTTATAAAAGCTCCTCAGGTAGGAGATTTTGTGACTACATCAACACCAGACAAAATCAAAAAATTATTTTACTTTTTAACAAGAGAAAATGAAAAAAGAAAAAGATATTACTCTGATAAAATTGGTGGTTTTGAGGGTGAATTAAAAAAAGAAAAGACAACTTTCCCAAGTACTATTGTTATAATAAATGGTATGGATGTTTTTAAAGAAGAATTTGAGTTTGAATATGAGGAGTTATTTGGACCACTTACTAGAGAGTGTAATCGTAATGGGATTTATTTTATAGTAACAGGAACTTCATTATCCTCATTAGGTTTTATGGTTGAAAATAATTTTAGTGAAAAAATTGTAATGCGTTTGTTAGATAAAACAGATTATAATACTATCTTCCCTTCTAGTAATATAATTCCTGCTGAAAATCCTGGTCGTGGATTAATAAAATTAGATGATGTTTATGAATTTCAAACAGCTCTTATTTTTAATGATGCTGTAATGGAAAATAATTTAAATTATGTATTTGAGCAATTAAATAAATTTATAAAAAATAGAGCAAAGAAAATACCGGTTATGCCTAAAATTGTATCTATAGACTCTATACGAGGAGAAATTACAGACTTATCTGGTGTTCCAATTGGAATAGAGTTTAATAGTGCTTGCCCTTATTTATATGATTTTGATAATTTTATTAATTTAATACTATTTGAAAATAGTACAGTAGATAAAACTTTTATTACGCAACTTTCTAATATTTTAATTCAAAGTATCGATTATAAACTAGTAATATTAGATGCTTATAATATTTTAGAAGATTTTAATCATACTAATATTAAGTTATATAACTCAAATTTTAAGAAATTAATTTCTAGTCTAATTATGAATATTGAAAAGTCAATTGCTAACAATTCTAATAATCAGTTATTATTCTTAATTAATGGATATACAGAGTTAGAAAAACATTTAAATGAATTAAAGCAGGAAGATAATCATGTTCATAATATTACAGATTTAATTTTATCAGCAAAGGATAGCGGTAATTATAAATTTATTATTGCAGATCAAAATCGTTCATTACGCTCTTTGGATAATCCATGGGGAGCTTATGCTGATAATACTAATGGAATTTTATTAGGGTTATCGGTAGATGATCAAAGCGTTCTTGTTGCAAAACCTAGATATGATTTAGAAGGACAAATTCTATCTGATACAGCAATGGTTGTAAAAGATGGAGAACAAGAGTTTATTAAATATGTACGAAGATAGGTGAGAATATGAATAAGATTTTAGTTAGTGTGAAGGTACCCACCATTGAGGAGGAATATGACTTGCTTATTCCAATTGGAGAAAAGATGAGTGAGGTATTATTATTAATTCAAAAGTCAATTCATGAATTATCTGGTGGATATTATATGATTAATGAGGAAGCTAATTTGTATGATAGTATTGGTGGTAAAGTGATTAATAAAAATAATATAGTAAGATTTTCTGGATTAAAGAATGGAAGCAAGGTAATACTTTTATGAGTGTAAAATTTTACAATCAGTTATCGATTTTTTTTATAAATTATTTAACATTATTGATATGAAAAAAGAGATATGTTAATATTGAATTATAATAATTGAAAGGAAGGTGAAAGATATGGCAAAATCAAGGATTAACCTATCAAACATGGTGTCTTCAGACGAGGAAATTTTTATAGCAAACAATATTATGGATAAAGCAGCTGAAGTTAGAGATATACTAACACAAATTGTTACAACTTATAACTACATTGAAAGGGAGTATAAGAAAGTATGGAATGATCCTAAAACAAGGGGGTCTTTTAAAACAATAACAGAAAAAATGGCTGCTGTTTGTAAAAAACGTGCATCTTACGCACATAATCAGCAAGTTACTATGTATCGTAGTATAGAGAAGTCTGTTCAGAAAAATAAGGCTGCTTCTAATTCGTTAAGGGCGGATGTAGAAGGAGCTGCTGAAGCCATGATGAATGAAATAAATGCAGATGCCAGAGACCAACTAATACGTTAGTAGTTTATAGAGAGTTTAAAAAATATGATAAAAGGAGAATATAAAAATGGCAAAGAATAGTATCAGTCCAAAGGTTGCGTTAAGTATTTCGTCAAAAGTAGCAAAATATATCAAGGATTTAGATAGCCAAATGACGCAATTAGCGGATGCAGTGGAACATTTAAATGCTCATTATTGGTATGGTGGAGCCAATGCGAATGATTGGTATAATAAAATGACAGCACATTATATTAATGCATTATCTGCTAATCAACGTTTATTAGATATGAATAATAAGTTTAAAAAGCAAGTTACAAAATATAAGAGTGCTAGTGATTCAAAATAGGAATATAAAGTATGAATGAAAAAATAAGAATTGATGATAATATGAATCAAGATATTAAATCTGCTATCAATTACATAAATAATAACGATGACGGTTTTATAAATGGTGTTGATTTATATGCGGAGTTTCGTGAAGGTGCTGATCCGACTGGAGAAGCGGAGTTTTCTACCATCGATAAAGATGATGAAATAGAAGAACTTTCTGTTTCTGATGATAGTGTCGTTAAAAATCAAATCCAAGAAAATGATGAAGCATTAAATGTTGATGATTTATTTGAATAAAAGTATTGACAAAATACTTTTATTTTTGTATACTAATGTTGTTAATATATGATAGTGGAGAAGGTGCTTTGAAGTTTTATTTTTAATTGTGCTGGTCTCTGATTTGCTTGTTATACATATATTAAGATTACAATTGAAAAGAAGGAAAACTTTTAGGGTAAGTGGCAGGTATAGGTCTGAATACTGATATCATTTAGCTAATGATGCCCCTAATTAAACCGGAATAGTAAGTTTTTATCAGAAATTTACTATGAACTCAGGAAACACGACCAGACCAGAAATGTTGTGTAGAGTTTTTAAAAGAAAATAAATACATGTAATGTTATTTTAATATTCATGTATTTATTTTTTTTTGTTTTATGAAGTTATCGAAAATAAAAAAGCCTAATAGGCTTTTAGTTTAAAATCACTATTTATATATTTATCAGATACATAAATAATAATAATGCTTGTTTAGAGTTTTCTTTCTCTTACAATAATTACAATTCCCCTAGTGCGGTAAGTTATTACTTTAAAATCGATCGCATTTGATCTTTTGATTCCTCTTTATTACTAGGTTAATTTAATATTACTATAGGTTTTAGAAGATGTCAATATATTTTTGAAAAAAATGTTGACTATTCTGTCTTTTTGTTGTATTATATCTTTACGAAAGGAGACAACTGTAGCACTTTATAGTAGTTGTCTCTTTCTTTTTGTATTTGGAGAGGATCATGGGGCATTATTTTACAAACGAAAAATTACCAAGTGAAGTTAAGAAAACAAATTGTATAGTTAGAAACTGTAGTTTTGTTTTTTTGACAGATCGTGGTGTCTTTTCGAAAGAAGGACTAGATTTTGGCAGTAGACTTTTACTTGAATCCATCCCGCTTGTAGAAGTTGGAGCTAAAGTTTTAGATATGGGTTGTGGCTATGGTGTATTTGGTATTGTTTTAAATAAACTCACTAATGCTTGTATTGATATGGTAGATGTTAATTTACGGGCCTTACATTTAGCAAAACGTAACTTGGCTTTGAATGATTGTAGTAATATCCATGTTTTTGAAAGTGATTGTTATTCTAATATTGATCAAAAATATAATACTATTATTACTAATCCGCCAATACGTGCGGGTAAAAAAATTGTTTATGAGATATTGATGAATGCAAAAGGATATCTAGAACCTGATGGAAATCTTTTCTTAGTAATTCGAAAAGAACAGGGTGCTAAATCGCTAATATCCGACTTAAGTAAAGTGTATAATGTTGAGATATTAGAAAAGAAAAAAGGATTTTTCGTATTAAAGTGTTCATTTTAGTTGACTTGTTGATTGTTTTATGTTATTAATATAAATTGGCAACGTGTTATATTTAATGCGATTTTGTTCTTTAAAAATTAAATTGTTTGGGGTGAAAAGAGTGTCATATAAAATAGTTAAATGTGGTGACCATAGAGAAAGAAGAAATTTCTCAAAAATTAGAAATACGTATGAATTAAAAGATTTACTTGAAATTCAGAAAAAATCTTATGATTGGTTTAAGAATGTAGGTATTAAAGAAGTTTTTGAAGATTTACTACATGGAGTAGAAAATTTTTCTGGTACTTTAAGATTAGAAGTTGGCGATTATCATTTTGATGAGCCTAGATATTCGATTAAGGAAAGTAAGGATCGTGAAACTACTTATTCAGCACCTTTAAAGGTTGAGGTGCGTCTTTTTAATCATGAGACTGGTGAAGTTAAGGAACAAGAAATTTTTATGGGAGATATGCCAATTATGACAGATAGTGGAACCTTTGTCATTAATGGTGCAGAACGTGTTATTGTTTCTCAGTTGGTTCGATCTCCAAGTGTTTATTTTAATCGTGAAATTGATAAAAATGGACGTGAGTTAATTACTTCTCAGATTATACCGACTCGTGGTACTTGGTTAGAATTTGAAACGGATGCTAGAGATGTGTTATATGTTAGGATTGATAGAACAAGAAAAGTAACTTTAACTACCTTACTTAGAGCTTTTGGATTATCTAGTGATGAAGAGATTTTAAAGGTTTTTGGTGAAGATGAATATTTAAAGAATACAATTGCTAAAGATTCTACTAAAAATACAGATGAAGCTTTAATTGAAATTTATGAAAAATTAAGACCTGGTGAACCTGCAACGATTGATTCTTCTAAAAACCAAATTATTACTAGATTCTTTGATGAATTTAGATATGATTTAGCTCGTGTGGGGCGTTATAAGTTTAATCGTAAATTAAATGTTTTAGATCGTTTACTAGGACAAACAATCGCAGAAGATATTAAAGTAGGAAACAGGATTGTTTGTGCTAAGGGAACTATTATTACAAAGGCAATATTAGAAGAGTTAAAAGAAGTATTTAAAAATGGTTATGGAGTTTCTGATGTTCCAGTTAATGAAGAATTGGATACTTATAATAGGATTCAACAAATTAAAATTATAGATCCGTCTGATAAGAAAAATAAATTAGTTGTAATCGGTAATGATCAGGAAATAACAGAAAAAAGATTAACTATTTCTGATGTTTATGCATCTGTATCTTATTATTTAAACCTTCTACATGGTGTTGGGAATTTTGATGAGATTGATCATTTAGGAAATAGACGTATTCGTCAAGTAGGAGAATTGTTGCAAAATCAATTTAGAATTGGTGTCTCTCGTATGGAACGTGTAATTCGTGAGAGAATGACGACTCAAGAGATGGAGGAAGTAACGCCTAAGACTTTAATTAATATTAGACCAGTTACTGCAGCAATGAAAGAATTTTTTGGATCTAGTCAACTTTCTCAATTTATGGATCAAACTAATCCAATTGCAGAGCTTACGAATAAACGACGTTTATCAGCGTTAGGACCAGGTGGTTTATCAAGAGATCGAGCTGGAGTTGAAGTTCGTGACGTTAATACTTCTCACTATGGTAGAATTTGTCCAATTGAATCACCTGAAGGACCTAATATCGGATTAATTACTTCTTTAGCAAGCTATGCAAAAGTAGATGAATATGGATTTATTATGACTCCATATCGTAAGGTTAAAGATTGTAAGATTACAGATACAGTTGAATATTTAACAGCAGATGAAGAGGCAGATTATATTATTTCACAATCTACAATTAATACAGATAAAAATAATGTTATTATAGATAATCAGGTGAATGCTAGACTTCGAGGGGAAAATATTTTAGCGAAACCCGAACAGGTAGATTATATTGATGTTTCTCCACAGCAAGTTGTATCGATTACCACAAGTTGTATTCCATTTTTGGAACATGATGATGCTACTCGTGCTTTAATGGGTGCTAACATGCAACGTCAAGCTATGCCATTAATTAAGACAGAAGCACCATTTGTGGGAACCGGTGTTGAGCATATTGCAGCAAAAGATTCAGGTGTCTGTGTGATTGCTAAGAATGATGGTATTGTTGAATATACTGATTCTAAAAAAATAATAGTGAAAACAAAAGAGGGAAAAGATACCTATGATTTAGCAAATTTTGAACTTGCAAATGCAGGAATTTGTAATCATCAAAGACCTATAGTTAAAGTAGGAGACAAGGTAGAGAAAAATCATACAATTTTAGCAGATGGAAATTCTACCGATAAGGGAGAACTTGCTTTAGGAAAGAATATGGTCGTTGCTTTCATGACATTTGATGGTTATAACTATGAAGATGCTGTTATTTTAAATGAAAATCTAGTCAAAGATGATAAATTAACTTCTCTACATTTAGAGGATTATGAAATGCAATGTCGTGAGACAAAACTGGGCCCAGAAGAAATTACTAGGGATATTCCAAATGTTAGTGAAGAATCTCGTAAAAACTTAGATGAAAATGGTATTATTACGATTGGAACTGAAGTAAAAGAAGGAGATATTTTAGTAGGTAAAGTTACCCCTAAGGGAATGGCTGAGCTTACATCAGAGGAAAAACTATTACATGCTATTTTTGGAGAAAAAACTCGTGAGGTTCGTGATACATCTCTTCGCGTTCCACATGGTGGAGATGGAATTGTTCACGATATTAAAATTTATTCACGTAAAGATAATGATGAATTACCAGCAGGAGTTTCTAAGGTAATTCGTGTCTACATTATTCAAAAACGTAAGATTCAAGTTGGAGATAAAATGTCTGGTCGTCATGGTAATAAGGGTGTTATTTCACTTATTCTTCCAGAAGAGGATATGCCATATTTACCAGATGGTACACCAGTTGATATTATGCTTAATCCACAGGGAGTTCCCTCTCGTATGAATTTAGGACAAATCCTTGAATTACATATGGGTATGGCTGCTAAAAAGTTAGGAGTACATATAGCAACTCCAGTATTTGATGGAGCCCATATTGAAGATATTGAGAAAATGATGGAAGAAGCAGGTATGGATAAGGATGGAAAAACAGTTCTTTATGATGGACGTACTGGAGAGGCTTTTGATAACCGTATCTCAGTGGGAGTTATGTATATGATTAAGCTTCACCATATGGTGGATGATAAGCTGCATGCTCGTTCGACTGGACCTTATTCTATGGTTACACAGCAACCACTTGGTGGTAAGGCACAGTTTGGTGGACAAAGATTTGGAGAGATGGAAGTTTGGGCATTATATGCATATGGAGCTGCACATACTTTGCAAGAAATTTTAACTGTTAAATCCGATGATGTTGTAGGTCGTGTAAAAGTATATGAGTCAATTGTGAAAGGTCAAGAAATTGATCAGGCAGGGGTTCCGGAGTCATTTAGAGTATTAATGAAAGAATTCCAAGCTTTAGGATTAGATATTTCTATTATTAATGATAAGGGAGAAAACTTGCAGTTAAAGGAAATCGAAACAGAGGAAGATAGGGATGATTCTAAATTATCAATAGAGGAATTAGATAAATCACCTGTTGAGGAAATTGTTATTCAAGAAGAACCCACAGATGATAAAGAACAGGTATCTGTAGAGGAAGGAGCTGATATTTAATGATCGCAGTAAATAAATTTGAAGCATTAAAAATTGGTATCGCTTCTTCTGAGAAAATTCGTGAATGGTCTTATGGAGAAGTAAAAAAGCCAGAAACTATTAATTATCGTACTTTAAAACCAGAACGAGATGGACTATTTTGTGAAAAGATTTTTGGACCTACTAAAGATTTTGAATGTGCTTGTGGAAAATATAAAAGAGTACGTTACAAAAATATCGTTTGTGATAGATGTGGAGTAGAAGTAACTAGATCCAAAGTACGTCGTGAACGTATGGGGCATATAGAACTTGCTTCTCCAGTTTCTCATATTTGGTTTTTCAAGGGAGTTCCATCTCGTATGGGCTTAGTTCTAGATATGAGTCCAAGAGATTTAGAGGAAGTACTATACTTTGTTAGTTATGTTGTAATTGATAAAGGAAATGCACCGCTTGAAAATAAACAAACATTATCTGAAAAGGAATATCGTGCATACTATGAAAAATATGGCACAGGCTTTCGTGTTGGAATGGGTGCTGAGGCTATTAAAGAGTTATTAAAAAAGGTTGATTTAAAAAAGGAAATTGATGAGATTACAGAAGAACTTGAATCCGCTTTAGGTCAAAAAAGGACTCGCCTTTTAAAGAGATTAGATGTTTTAGATGCCTTTTATCAATCAGGAAATCGTCCTGACTGGATGATTTTAGATGCGATTCCTGTGATTCCACCAGAACTACGTCCTATGATTCAATTAGATGGTGGTAGATTTGCAACTAGTGATTTAAATGATTTATATAGACGTGTTATTAATCGTAATAATCGTTTAAAAAAGCTTATTGATTTAGGTGCACCTGGTATTATTATTCAAAATGAGAAACGTATGTTACAGGAAGCTGTTGATGCTTTGTTTGATAATGGACGTCGTGGTAGAAGTGTTACAGGTGCTGGAAATCGTCCTTTGAAGTCACTTTCTAGCATGTTAAAGGGAAAACAAGGACGTTTTCGTCAAAACTTACTTGGAAAACGTGTTGACTATTCAGGTCGTTCTGTTATTGTTGTTGGACCTAATTTAAAGATGTATCAATGTGGACTTCCAAAGGAAATGGCATTAGAGTTATTTAAACCTCATGTTATTAATGGGTTAGTAGGGAAAGATATTGCCCATAATATTAAAGCTGCTAAAAGATTGATTGAAAACCAGGACCCTGTTGTATGGGATATTGTAGAAGAGGTTATTAAAGAACATCCAGTGTTATTAAATCGTGCACCAACATTACATAGACTTGGAATTCAAGCATTTGAACCAATATTAGTTGGTGGAAAAGCCATTCGTCTACATCCGCTTGTTTGTCCAGCATTTAATGCAGACTTTGATGGAGATCAAATGGCGGTCCATGTTCCTTTATCAGAAGAAGCTCAGGCAGAAGCTAGACTTTTAATGTTAGGTTCTAATAACATCTTACATCCAAAAAGTGGTGATCCAATTGTTACCCCTTCACAGGATATGGTCCTTGGTAATTATTATATTACAATGGAGAAAGCTGGATTAGAAGGAGAAGGTAGAGTCTTTAAAAATTGTAATGAGGCATTAATGGCCTATGAGCGTAAAGAGCTTACCCTACATACCCGTATTGCTATTCCTGTATCTTCGTTTAAACATAAGTTATTTACAGATGAGCAAAAAGAAAAATATTTGGTAACGACTGTTGGTAAAATTAAATTTAATGAAATCCTACCAGATTCATTTGCTTTTGTAAATGAACCAACTGATGATAATATTTCTAATATTACACCAAATAAATATTTCTTAGATCGTGGTACCAATATTAAAGAGGCGATTCAAGCTATGCCTTTAGTAAAACCATTTGCTAAGGGAACCTTAGAAAAAATTATTGCCCAAGTATTTAAAAGATATAAAACTACTGAAACTTCAGAAATGCTTGATAAGTTGAAAGATTTGGGATTCTATTATTCTACCATTGCTGGAATTACGGTTAGTATGGCAGATGTTGAAACTAGTAAGCATAAGCCAGAAATTGTAGAAGAGAGTCAAAAACTTGTTGATAAAATTAATAAACAATATAAAAGAGGTTTAATAACTGATGAAGAGAGATTTACAAAAGTAATTGATACTTGGAATACAGCAAAAGATAGGGTACAAGCAGAGCTTGAGGAAATTTCTAATAGTGATATGGATAATCCGATCTTTATGATGATGCATTCAAAAGCTCGTGGTAATATCTCAAACTTTACTCAAGTTGCAGGAATGCGTGGTATTATGGCAAAACCTTCTGGTGAGTCAGTGGAAATTCCAGTTTTATCAAACTTTAAGGAAGGTCTTTCAGTTGCTGAATTCTTCTTATCTACTCATGGTGCTCGTAAAGGTAGTGCAGATACCGCTTTAAAAACAGCTGATTCTGGATACTTAACGAGACGTTTGGTTGACGTTAGTCAAGATATGATTATTAGAGAAGCAGATTGTGGTACTGATCAAGGTGTTGTTGTGCGTGCTTTCATGAATGAAAAAACTGGTGCAGTAATTGAAAGTTTAAGAGATCGAATTGTTGGTCGTTTTGCCAATAAAAAAGTTATAGATCCTACTACTAAAAAAGTTTTAGTAGAACGTTTGGATATGATTACTGAATTGATTGCAGATAAAATTATTGATGCTGGAATTGAAGAGGTTGAAATTCGTACCAATTTAACTTGTGCAACACAAAATGGTTTATGTCAAAAATGTTATGGACGTAATCTTGCTACTGGTAATTTAGTAGAAATTGGAGAGGCAGTAGGTGTTATGGCTGCACAGTCTATTGGAGAACCTGGAACACAGCTTACTATGCGTACTTTCCATACTGGTGGAGTTGCAGGTGGAGAAGATATTACTCAAGGTCTTCCACGTGTTCAGGAATTATTTGAAGCTCGTAATCCGAAAGGAAAAGCAACAATTGCTGAGATTGATGGTAAGATTACTAAAATAAAAGAAGATCATGGAAAATATAAAATTAGTATTACAAATAAACTAGAAACAAAAGAACACGTATCTAATTATGGTGCTAAACTTTGTGTTGAAAAAGGTCAAGAGGTTACTTGTGGAACGAAACTTACAGAAGGTGCAATTAGCCCTAAGGAATTACTTGCCGTAACCGATCCAATTACAACTCAAGAGTATATCTTAAAAGAGGTTCAAAATACATATCGTTCACAAGGTGTTGATATTTCCGATAAACATATTGAAGTTATTGCACGTAGAATGATTTCTAAGATTCGTATTATTGAATCTGGGGATACAAGGTTCTTGCCAGGAAGTTTAGTTAACTTTAGGGAATTTACAGATGGAAATAAAGAGGCTATTATTAAAGGTAAGAAACCAGCTTTAGGAAAACCTGTATTATTGGGTATTACGAAAGCCTCTCTAGAAACTGATTCTTTCTTATCTGCTGCCTCTTTCCAAGAAACTACAAGGATTCTAACGGATGCTGCAATTAAGGGAAAAGTAGATCACTTAGAAGGACTAAAAGAAAATGTTATTATTGGTAAACTGATTCCTGCAGGAACTGGTAGTAGAAGATATTCTAATGTAGAATATGATTTAGAAAAAGAGTTTATTGATGAGGAACCTCTAGATAAGTTAGAAGATCAATTTATGGATTAAAGAACCGATTTTATTGGTTCTTTTTTGTTTCTGATTATCAGAATTGTTTTATAGAGTATGTTTTTAATCATATAGTGGGGATTTTAAAACTTTTTTTTCTTGCTTTTCGTTATTAAGTATGATATAATTAAGCATAATTTATATTGTAAAGGGGAAAATATTATATGGAGAAAATTGATTTGTCAGGATGTAGAGAGTTTTTAATAGATGCTTATGAGGTTCAAAGAGAAAATGGATCTATTGGTTATATAGATGAGTATACTTATAAGAATACTTTAAAAGCTGCTGAAGATAAAATTGAAGAGAAAAGAAATGAATTAAAAGCTTTGTTAAAGAGGTTTAGGGATAACAATCCTTTAAATAATCCTGCTTTTTCTAGTCAATCTCCATCTTTTTTTGCCTATCCATCTTTATTGGATTATGATGATGATTGTATAACTACTACAGATGGAAGGATCATTGTTGATGACTTTAAGCAGGCTGCTAATAAAAGAAGACAAGATGTTATAAATAGACGTTTTTCTTTAAAAAGAGTTGTTTCCACAGTAGGAGTTGCTCTTGGTTTAATGGCGGCGACAAAGGCTGCCTACAATTATACTTTGGATAGTAATCACCATATTAGGGTTGAGGCACCAACTAAACCTGAAAGGGATAGTTATACTACGATGAGGAAAAACAAAAGTGGGATAAGGGTCGGTGTTTCAAGTATGCATACTATGAATAAGGAGTCTAGTATTTCCTTAATCGAGGATCCCATTCAGTTAGAAGATATTCAATTGTATTATAGTAGTGATGAACAAAAGCCTAGTGTAAAGACAAAGGAATTAGCTTGTGATAGTTATAAAATAAATCGTATTGCTATTCTTTCACATGATGGAAAAAAAATTATTAAAAATATCAATGCGAATAGACTAGATTCCACTATGAATATAGATGATTTTAAGGAAAATTGTCGATTGTTATATGGTGATGACATCAGGTTTAAAATTAATGTTCATGGAATTATTGACGGTAAAGTAGTATATAAACAAGCAGGATGGACTTCAATGAGAAATATTAAAGATAAGAAAGCAAAAGTTTATTGAAAGATATAAGAACATTTTTTTAATAAAAGAATATTTATAATTATAAAAAGGGATGTGATATCATTGATAAAGTTAAACAATAAGGGCTGGGGTTTAAGCAATATGATAGTATTTGTTATTATACTACTATTATTTATGATTATTTTTCTTATTGTTGCATATAATTATGGTATAGAGAAAGATTCTCCTAATTCCTTATATGAACAATTTATTATATAATGAGTATAAGATATTGACATTATTATTATATAGTGATATATTATTTGTGCTGATTAAATTTGCTTTGCACTAAGGCAAAGTTTTATTTAAAAGTTAAAATGATACACCTGGATATGTGTAAAGAAAGGAGGTATATAATATATGCCTACAATACAACAATTAATTCGTAAGAAGCGTAAAGATAAGAAAAGAAAAAGTAAGGCTCCTGTTTTAGGAATTGGGTTAAATACAATTAGGAGAAAGACAACAGATAATTCCTCTCCACAAAAACGAGGAGTATGTACTCGTGTTGGAACTAAAACACCTAAGAAACCAAATTCTGCATTACGTAAATATGCTCGTGTTCGCTTGTCAAATGGAAAAGAGGTAGATACCTATATTCCGGGAATTGGACATAATTTACAAGAACATAGTGTTGTTTTAATCCGTGGCGGACGTGTTAAAGACTTAATTGGTGTACGTTATCATATTATTCGTGGTACACTTGATACTGCTGGAGTAAAGGATCGTATGCAAGGGCGTAGTAAATACGGAGCAAAGAAACCTAAAAATTAGTAGAAAGTAGAAAGGAGGAATTTAAATGCGTAAAAGACGTGCAGTAAAAAGAGATGTTCTACCAGATCCTATTTATAAGTCAAAAGTAGTTACAAAATTAATTAATACGATTATGATAGATGGTAAAAAAGGAACAGCTCAATCTATACTATATGAAGCATTTGAAATTATAAAGCAAAAAACAGGTAATGACCCACTTGAGGTATTTAAACAAGCAATGGAAAATATAAAACCTCAGCTTGAGGTAAAATCTCGTCGTGTTGGTGGATCTAATTATCAAGTACCTATAGAAGTTTCACCAGCTAGAAGTCAAGCATTAGCATTAAGATGGTTAGTTAAATATTCTCGTGAACGTGGTGGCAAGGGAATGGCTATCAATTTGGCAAATGAAATTATGGATGCAGCAAACGGAACAGGTGGAGCGGTTAAAAAACGTGAAGATACACATAGAATGGCTGAGGCAAATAAAGCTTTCGCTCATTATAGATGGTAGGAAAGGAGTAGGTTATGGCAAGAGATACGTCTTTAGAAAAGACAAGAAATATTGGAATTATGGCACATATTGATGCTGGAAAAACAACAACAACTGAACGTGTATTATTCCATACAGGTGTTACCCATAAAATTGGTGAAACTCATGATGGTGAAAGCCAAATGGATTGGATGGCACAAGAACAAGAACGTGGTATTACGATTACTTCTGCGGCAACTACTGCTCATTGGAAGGGATATCGTTTCAATATTATTGATACCCCAGGACACGTAGATTTTACAATTGAAGTTAGTCGTAGTCTTCGTGTATTAGATGGATCAGTAGCATTAATTGATGCACAAGCAGGAGTAGAACCACAAACAGAGACTGTTTGGCGTCAAGCATCAGAGTTTAAGGTTCCTAGAATTATTTTTGCAAATAAAATGGATAAAATGGGAGCAAACTTTGAATACAGTTTAAAAACAATTGATGAGAGATTGGGAGTTAATGCAAAACCAATTGAATGGCCAATTGGTGCAGAATCAGAATTTAGAGGAGTTATTGATTTAGTTACCATGAAAGCTTATGAATACGATGGTAAACAAGAAGAAAATGCTAAGGAAATTGATATTCCTGCTGATTTGGTTCAAATTGCTGAGGAAAAACGTAGTGAGCTTATTGAAGCAGTTGCCGAATTTGATGACGAAATGATGATGATTTATCTTGATGGTGGAGAGGTCAGCATCGATATGATTAAAAAGGCAATTCGTATTGGTACATTAAAAGCAGAATTCTTCCCAGTTATGTGTGGTACTGCTTTAGGAAACAAGGGAATTAAGTTACTTCTTGATGCAGTGATTGATTATTTACCAAGTCCACTAGATATAGCATCTATTAAGGGAACAGAACCAGATGGTAAGGAAGTAGAGAGACATCCTTCTGATACAGAACCATTTAGTGCCTTAGCATTTAAAGTAATGACAGATCCGTTTGTAGGACGTTTAACATTCTTTAGGGTCTATTCTGGACACTTATCAAGTGGTAGCTATGTACTTAACTCAACAAAGGGTTCAAAAGAACGAATTGGTCGTATCTTACAAATGCATGCAAATACTCGTAAAGAGATTAGTGATGTTTATACAGGAGATATTGCGGCAGCAGTAGGACTTAAGAATACTACTACAGGAGATACTTTATGTGACGATAAGAAGCCAGTAATTCTAGAAAGTTTAGTTGTTCCAGAACCAGTTATCCAACTTGCTGTTGAGCCAAAATCTAAGGGTGATCAGGATAAAATGGCCCTGGCTTTACAAAAACTTGCTGAGGAGGATCCTACATTTAAGGTTCATACTGATCATGAAACAGGGCAAACGGTAATTGCTGGTATGGGTGAATTACACTTAGATGTATTAGTAGATCGTATGAGGCGTGAATTTAATGTAGAGGCAAATGTTGGAGCACCACAGGTTGCTTACCGTGAAACTATTAAACAGGTTGGAGAATGCGAAGGTAAATATATTAAACAATCTGGTGGACGTGGACAATATGGACACGTATGGGTTAAATTTGAACCAAATCCAGATAAGGGATATGAGTTTGTTGATCAAATAGTAGGAGGTGTAGTTCCTCGTGAGTATATTCCAGTCGTTGATAAGGGATTACAGGAGGCTCTACAAACTGGTATTTTAGCAGGATATCCTATGATTGATGTAAAAGCTACTTTATATGATGGAAGTTATCATGATGTAGATTCTAATGAAATGGCATTTAAAATAGCAGCAAGTCTAGCTTTAAAAGAAGCAAAGAATAAATGTAATCCAGTGCTTCTTGAACCAATTATGAAAGTAGATGTTACCACTCCAGAAGAGTATTTTGGAAATGTAATGGGTGATTTAACCGCAAGACGTGGAAAACCACTTGGTCAAGAGTCTCAAGGAAACGCTGTGAAATTAAGTGCAATGGTTCCACTTTCAGAGATGTTTGGATATGCAACAAACCTTAGAAGTAATACTCAGGGACGTGCTACTTTTGTAATGTTCCCAGATCATTATGAAGAGGTACCTAAAAATATTTCAGAAGAAATTATTAAAAAGAGTGGAAATTAAGAAAAAAGTATCAAAATAGTTGAAAAAACTTCAATTATTAGATAAAATAGATTTTGTAATAAATAAGGAGGAAAAAAATTATGGCAAAAGAAAAATTTGATCGTTCAAAACCACATGTTAACATTGGTACAATTGGACACGTAGATCATGGTAAAACTACTACTACTGCCGCTATTACTTCAGTTTTAGCTGGTAAGAATGGTAATGAAAAAGTTGAGTTTGCAAATATTGATAAAGCACCAGAAGAAAGAGAACGTGGTATTACTATTAATACTGCACATGTTGAATATAGTACTGATGCTAGACATTATGCACACGTAGACTGCCCAGGACATGCTGATTATGTTAAGAACATGATTACAGGTGCTGCACAAATGGATGGAGCAATATTAGTTATTGCTGCTACTGATGGACCTATGGCACAAACTCGTGAACACATTTTACTTGCTCGTCAAGTTGGTGTACCTAAAATGGTTGTATTCATGAATAAGTGTGATATGGTTGATGATCCAGAACTACTTGATTTAGTAGAAATGGAAATTCGTGACTTATTAAATGAGTATGAATTTGAAGGAGATGATACTCCAGTTATTCGTGGATCTGCTTTAAAAGCTCTTGAGGGTGATGCTGAATATGTTGGCAAGATTGAGGAGTTAATGAAAGCAGTTGATGAGTGGATTCCAACCCCTGAAAGAGATACTGATAAGCCATTCTTAATGAGCATTGAAGATGTATTTACTATTACAGGACGTGGAACTGTTGTTACAGGACGTGTTGAACGTGGTAGATTAAATCTTAATGATGAAGTTGAGATTGTTGGTATTAAAGATACTCAAAAAACTGTTGTTACAGGAATTGAAATGTTTAGAAAACAATTAGATTATGCTGAGGCTGGAGATAATGCAGGAGTATTATTACGTGGTATTGGTAGAGAAGATGTTGAACGTGGTCAAGTACTTGCTAAACCAGGGAGTGTTACTCCACATCATAAATTCAAAGCTGCAGTATATGTACTAAGCAAAGAAGAAGGTGGACGTCATACGCCATTCTTCAACAATTACCGTCCTCAATTCTATTTTAGAACTACAGATGTTACAGGAGTAATTAGTCTACCAGATGGTGTTGAAATGGTTATGCCAGGGGACAATGTAGATATGGAAGTTGAGTTAATTCACTCAATTGCACTTGAACAAGGAACTAAGTTCTCTATTCGTGAGGGTGGACGTACTGTTGGTGCAGGAACTGTATCAGAAATTGTCGAATAGTAATTATGTAAAAAGCCAAAATTATGCAATGTCATTAATTTAAGAGGTATTGTGAATACGGAATTTATAAGATAGAATTTAATGTTCTATCTTTTTTTGACATTCTAAGATTTGTCAACTATCAATTTTAGTGTTATATTAATACTTAAAACACACGAGATTTGATTATTTTTAAAAAATTATCAAATAATATGTTGATTTAGTATATAATATAAGCGTGGTTATGTGGTGGTAACTACTTATCCAATTGCTTACATAAAGCTAAAATTTTATGTAGAAGCTTTGTGGTACAAGCAACTATGGCTGCGTAATGATGTTTCCTTCACTACGTTTTTCTCTATAATAAATTTCAATATCACTTTCATTCTTAGAAATAGCTGTAAGACTAATAATATTAGGCCTATGTATGCCAATTAATCTAACTGGATATTCGGTTCACACACTTATTGATGCTATACTTTAATTTCAAATGGGAAAATGAATTCCATTTTTTAACATAATATAAATGCGGTCTTTCTTCATAACTAAATAGTTATATAAAGGCCTCATTCCCATGTTTAGGAAATGGGTCTATTGATTGATTTCTTTTTTATTTACAAATCCAGCCAGGTGGTGTATACTTTAAATATAAGAAGAATAGATATGGAGATATTGAAATGGGAAATATATTGCAAAGGAATTATAAAATAATATTTGGAGTAGTTATTGGACTTTTAATATCAGTAGTAGGGGCTTATGCGGCAACTACGTTGTCAAGTTCCGATATTTATTATGATAATTCAAAGTCAGGATTAACCTCTACGAATTTAAATGGAGCAATTGATGAATTGTATGAAAAGTTTAATAATAAAGCGTGTAAAGTATTAAAGGGAACTGGAAGAAATACAAACGATGAAATAATTTGTGGAACAGAAGAATTCTATGTATTATATCCATCAGGTGATTCTATTGCCGTATTAACGAAGTATCCTATTGAAGCTGGGGGTGCAATTGTTGAAAGTAGAGAAGAGTTTCATGGTATAGGAGTAGTAGAACCTATTGAAAATCCATCCTA
>CAJUJA010000002.1:0-4280 GCA_910586635.1 uncultured Bacilli bacterium
GACGTGTGCTCTTCCGATCTCCACAAAAACCTTTTTATTAATATCAGTTTCATCGAAAATTTTATCACTAATACTATTAGAATTATTTTTTAAAGCATAATAAATTTTTCTAATTCTTGCTTGTTTTATAGCACTAGAACACATAGGACAAGGTTGTAAAGTTACATACATTTCACAATCATTTAATCTCCAATTATTTAATTTTTTTGCTGCCTTATTAATAGCTAAAAGTTCTGCATGAGCAGTTACAGATTTTCTTTTTTCTTTTAAATTATGTGTTTTTGCTATAATTTTACCGTTTTTAACGATAACACATCCAACTGGAACTTCATTTTTTTTATAAGCCTTTAAAGATTCTTTAATAGCTATATCCATATATTTATAATTCATTGATTTCACTCCAAAATAAAGATGCACATGAGCGTTGATTGTTAAAGCTGCTATCTTCCGATTCTGACTTGTTTCCAATGCACTCATTGCATCAACAATATAATACTATAAATTCCCATTTGATTACAAGAATTTATTATAATTTATTTAAATTTTATTTCCCGGGAAATATTTTTAATATGTTTCACGTGAAACTTTTTTATGTTTTTTTACAAATAATATGTTTCACGTGAAACCACACTATACTATGTATTCATTTTGTTTCACGTGAAACAAAAAAAAAGAAATTAAATTTTTTCTTCAATTTCTTCTTTATGTTCTTCAATTTCCTTTTCTACAAGAGCAACAGTTGATACCTTTTGATTATCTTTTAAATTAATCAATCTAACTCCTTGTGTTGCCCTTTTTAATACAGATATCTGTTCTAATGGCATTCTCATAATCACTCCACTATCTGTAATAATCATAATATCATTATCTTCAATATGATCAATGCATTTTAAAGCAACCATCATACCATTTTTATCTGTTATATTTAATGCTTTCACACCCTTACTTCCTCTGTGTGTTAAACGATACTCTTCAATAGCAGTTTGTTTCCCATATCCATTTTGTGTAACAATTAATACTAATTGATTATCATTTACAACTTCAGAACCTACTACATAATCTTCAGAAGATAAATCTATACCCCTTACTCCAGAGGTGTTTCTACCCATAGATCTAATTTCTGTTTCAATAAATCTTACCATTCTTCCATTACTTGCACCAATAACAATTTGATTTTCACCATTTGTTTTTCGAACACTAATTAGTTCATCATCCTCTTTTAATAAAATTGCTATTTTTCCACCTTTTCTAATACTATCAAATTCTTTAATATCTGTTCTTTTCACAAGACCAAGTTTCGTTGCAAACAATAAATATTTTAATTCTCCCTCTTCTGATGAAACCGAAATGATAGAACGTATGTTTTCATCCTTATCTAATTGTAATAAATTGATAATTGGCAAACCTTTAGATTGTCTACTAAATTCAGGAATTTCATATCCTTTCAAACGGTATACTCTACCCTTATTGGAGAAGAATAAAATGTAATCATGAGTTTTGGTTGATAATAAGTGTTCAACAAAGTCTTCTTCATTAGTTGCCATTCCTTTAATACCAACGCCTCCTCTATTTTGACTTCTATAAGTATCAGATTTTAATCTCTTAATATAACCTTTATTAGTAAGTGTAATAATAATATCTTCTACAGGTATTAAAGATTCATCTTCAATATACTCGATAGCTGTCATATCAATATTTGTTCTACGTTCATCACCATATTTATTTCTTATTTCTAACATTTCTTCTTTAATAATCTGTAAAACTCTCTGTTCACTTGCTAAAATTGCTTTTAATTCCTCAATTTCCTTTAATAAATTAGCAAGTTCTGACTCTATTTTATCTCGTTCTAATCCTGTTAATCTTCTTAACTTCATTTCTAAGATTGCTTGAGCCTGAGGTTCTGATAGATTATAATTTCCCATCAAGCCATTTAAAGCTTCCTCATCACCCTTAGAAGACTTGATTAATTTAATAATTTCATCAATATGATCTAGTGCTATCTTTAACCCTTCTAAAATATGAGCTCTTTTTTCATCTTTATCTAAATCAAATTTAGTTCTACGAATAATAATTTCCTTTTGATAATCAATATATTTAGAAATAATATCTTTTAATCCTAATGTTTTTGGAGTTCCTTGATCCAACATTAAGAAAATAATTCCATAATTTTTCTGAAACTCAGTATGTTTATACAAATTATTTAAAACTACTTGAGGATTTGCATCTTTTTTCAAAGTTATGGTAATCTTAATACCCTCTTTTAAATCAGCATGATAATCAGCAATTCCCTCAATCACTTTATTATGAACTAATTCTGCTACTTTATTTTTTAAATCCAATGTATTCACACCATAAGGAACTTCATCAATAATGATATAATTTTTTCCTTTAATCTCTTCAATTCTAGCTTTACTTCTTATGGTAATAGAGCCTCTACCTGTTTCATAAGCCTTTCTAATACCACTATTTCCTAAAATTGTTGCACCAGTTGGAAAATCAGGTCCTTTAATATATTGCATCAAACCATCCAAATCAATATCTGGATTATCAATATAAGCAATACAACCATCAATTACTTCTTTTAGATTATGAGGTGGAATATTAGTAGCCATACCAACTGCAATTCCCATTGTACCATTTACTAAAATATTAGGAAATCTAGAAGGAAGAATCTCTGGTTCCTTTTCAGATTCATCAAAGTTTGGAATGAAATTAACTGTATTTTTATTAATATTTCTCAATAATTCCAAAGATATTTTAGAAAGGCGAGACTCTGTATAACGCATTGCTGCTGCCCCATATCCTTCAATATTACCAAAGTTTCCATGACCATCTACTAACATATATCTATAAGAAAAGTCCTGAGCCATTCTAACCATAGCTTCATAAATACTAGAATCTCCATGTGGATGATATTTACCCATGACATCTCCGACAATTCTAGCACTCTTCTTATGAGGTTTATCTGGTGTATAACTAGATTCATACATAGAATATAAAATTCGACGATGAACTGGCTTCAACCCATCTCTTAAATCTGGTAATGCACGAGAAACAATAACACTCATTGAATACTCTAAGAAAGAATTTTTCACTTCATTTACAATATTATTTTGTTCTAATCGATCCATTATTCCTTACCTCCTAAACATCTAAATTCTCAACATATACAGCATTTTCTTCTATAAAAGTTCTTCTTGGTTCTACTTCTTCACCCATAAGTTTTGAAAAAGTATCATCTGCAGCCATAGTATCTTCTACTGTAATCTGTCTTAAAACTCTTTTTTCAATATCCATTGTTGTTTCATTTAATTCTTCAGCATCCATCTCTCCTAACCCCTTCATACGCATAATATCATATTTCGTATTAGGAGATAGTGTTTCTAAATATTCATCACGTTCTTGCTCATTTAATACATACTTAATTGTCTTTCCATGTTTGATAACAAAAAGTGGAGGTTGTGCTGCATAAACATGTCCTGCTTCTACAATAGGTCTAAAGAATCTATAAAATAAAGTAAGTAATAAAACCCTAATATGGGAACCATCTACATCTGCATCGGTCATGATAATAATTTTATTATATCTTAATTTTTCTAAATTAAATTCTTCGCCTATTCCAGTTCCAAAAGCTGTAATAATGGTTTTAATTTCTTCATTAGATAAAGCTCTATCCAATCTTGCTTTTTCCACATTTAATATTTTTCCACGTAATGGAAGAATTGCTTGAGTCATACTATTTCTACATTTTATAGCAGAACCTCCAGCAGAATCCCCCTCGACTAAGAATATTTCACATTCAGAAGAATCTTTACTTTTACAATCAGATAATTTTCCATAAAAATTAACAACATCAAGATCTCCCTTTCTTCTAGTTAACTCTCTAGCACGCTTTGCAGCTACTCTAGCACGTGAGGCAGTCATACTTTTATCAATAATCACTCTAGCTTGATCTGGATTTTCCATTAAAAATCTTTCTAATGCTGTTGAAAATACTTTGTCTGCTATACTTCTTACTTCACTATTTCCAAGTTTTGTTTTTGTTTGTCCTTCAAATTGCGGATTTGGATGCTTAGCAGAGATAATCATCGTTAAACCTTCTTTTACATCATCACCAGTTAATGCATCATCTTTTTCCTTTAAAATATTGTTATCCTTTGCATATTTATTTAAAATCCTAGTTAAAGCACGTCTCACACCATCTTCGTGAGTACCTCCTTCTGGAGTATTGATATTATTAACAAAAGAATAAATACTAGAATTATACGTTTCATTATATT
>CAJUJA010000002.1:4290-7339 GCA_910586635.1 uncultured Bacilli bacterium
CTTCTAAAGAAATATCATCAATTGTCCCTGTACAATCAATAATAGTTGGATGAATTGGACTCTTACTTTTATTAAGCATCTCTACATACTCCGTAATTCCACCTTCATAGCAAAAAGAATCTTTTCTATCATCTTCCCTCTCATCATAAATAGAAATTTTTAAGCCTCTATTTAAAAATGCTAATTCCCTAAGTCTCGTTCTTAATATTTCATAATCATAAATAGTTGTATCAGTAAATATTTCAGGATCTGGTTTAAAACGCACTGAAGTTCCTGTACGTTCTATAGAACAAGTATCAATTTCTTTTAATTCATCAACAGCATGTCCACCATCTTCATATTTTTGATAATAAACCTTACCATTTTTATATACTTTAACCTCTAACCAACTACTTAAAGCATTCACAACACTAGCTCCAACACCATGAAGACCTCCAGATACTTTGTATCCTCCTCCTCCAAATTTACCACCAGCATGTAATACTGTATAAACAGTCTCAACTGTACTTTTACCAGTTTTAGGATGAATTTCAACAGGTATTCCTCTTCCATCATCTCGAACAGTAATTGTATTTTCTGTCCCAATAATGACTTCAATATGAGAACAATATCCTGCTAAAGCCTCATCAATTGCATTATCCACAATTTCCCATACTAAATGATGAAGTCCTCTTGAACTTGTTGATCCAATATACATTCCTGGACGTTTTCTAACCGCCTCTAATCCCTCTAATACTTGAATTGAGGAAGAATCATATTCCTTTTCTACCATTTCTGCCATATTATTTCCTTCTTTCTATTTTTCCATTCTTTATTTCATATATAGACGCATCAATAAGATACTTCTTTCTAATATTTTTAATATCCGTTGTAGTAATAATACTTTGAATATCATGATTTACATACTCTAACAGTCTATTTCTTTTAGTTATATCTAATTCACTAAATATATCATCAAGTAATAACACAGGACTTGTATTATTATATTTCTTAAAAATTTCTATTTCTGCTAATTTAAAAGATAAAATAGCAATCTTTTGTTGACCTTGTGAACCAAAATACTTTAAATCCTTATTATTAAAGGAAAAAATAAAATCATCACGATGAGGACCAAATAAAGTCATACCATAATTTAATTCTTTTTTATAATTCTTTTTAAAAATAAACTTCATTTTTTTTCTAATAGTATCTCTATTAAAATCCTCAAACTCAATATTTGTTTCATATTGAATATAAATACCTGATTCAGATGTTATTTTAGAATAAATAGTATCAATATACTGATTAATAAAATCAATATATTTTTTTCTTTCTAAGTAAATAATAATTGCTTTCTCAATTAATTTTTCAGTTATTACATCTAAATAAGACGAATCAGCAATGGATGAAGTAAGTAATAATTTTAAATATTCATTTCTCATTTTTAATAATTTATTATATTCGTTGTATGTATTTAAATATTTAATAGATATTTGACTTAATTCTATATTCAGTAGATTTCTTCTAATACTGGGTGATCCTTTGATAATATCTAAATCGTCTGGAGTAAAAATAATTACATTTAAATTAGAAATATATTCTCCTATCTTTTTTATTTTAGTTTTATTGATTTTTAAAACTTTATTTTCTTTTTCTATAGATACCTCTAAACTTTTTAAAACTTTATTATGCTTCACTTTTGCTCTTAATCTACATTTTTCTTTTCCAAAAGATATTAAATTTGGTTCTACTCCATTTTTATAAGTTTTAGTTAATGCTAAAATACAAACACTCTCTAATATATTAGTTTTTCCTGCTGCATTTTTACCAATAATAATATTCATTTTAGAACTAAAATCTAAATTAAGTTGAGAATAATTTCTAAAATTCAATAAATTTAAACTCTTAATAACCATTTTTAATAATAAAAGACCTCATACAATCACCTACACCCTACTTTGGTATTCCTATACATACACTCCTATTATAACATAATTTAGCGATTTATACACTAAAAAATAGCTATTGTAGCTATTTTTCATTAATTTTTCTATTTCTCATAATTAAGTCTAATCTAGAAGCTCTTAATACTTGATTTTCTATGGTTCTCTTTGAAATAGGTATAATTAATTCGACTCCGTTATTAAATTCGATTTTAGTACTATTAAATTCTTCTTCTTTAATACATTTTATATTTCTTAAAGATATCCACATACAATCCTCGGAAGTTGGTGAATTAGTAGGAAAAAATATCAAATTTCTACTATTTTCCACAATAATTGGAACTTTATAATTAATATTTAAAATAGCCTTAGTCCCCTCTTTTCTTCCTTCATAAGAAGATCCAAAATATTTACAACTATAATCTAGTATTTCAAAAGGTGTGTTCTCTATAATATATTCTCCCCTATCTTCTAATACTTTGCTTTTACTCTTCTCAGCTGGTATAACTGCAAGAGTTCCTTCATTAATTTCATAATTCATAATATCCCCCTCATCTGAAAACTTTGTCGTTTTCGAGAAAGTACTATACCATATTATACTGTCGCATTTCGTCGAAATTTAGGAAATAAAAAAATCATTGACATTATCTAAAAATCAATGATTCTTTATCTTAATAAGTTCTAATAGGTAAAACCAATTGAGTTACTGTTTCATCTTCCTTAGATTTTACTAAAATAGGTTTTACTTCTCCTACAAATTGTATTTCAACAGTTTCTGTGGAAAAAGATTTTAAAGCTTCCATCATATATTTAGCACTAAATGAAATTCTAATATCTTCTTGATTACTTTTTTCAATTGGCATCTTCTCTTCTACTCTACCAATTTCTTGGGAAGAAGATCTTAATATTAATAGATTATCTTTTGTTTCTAATGTTACAATATTTTTTTCTTTATCACTAGTTAAAATACTTGCCCTATCAATTACATTATATAAGGCATTAATATTAGTAGAAATAGTTAAAAATTCTTCTTTTGGAATCAAATTAGAAGTATTTGGATAAGTACCATTTATCAATCTAGAAGATCGGAAGAGCGTCGTGTAGGGAAAGAGTGTGTCAGTACGTGT
>CAJUJA010000002.1:7349-39026 GCA_910586635.1 uncultured Bacilli bacterium
AATAAATAATACTTTATTATTAGAAATATGTAATTCTATATTACTATCCATATCATCATCTAAAATTTTTGAAAATTCAGTAATATTATGGCTAGGAATTACAAGATTATAATTTTCTTCGCTATTTTGATTTAAGTGAATTAT
This sequence comes from uncultured Bacilli bacterium, assembly GCA_910586635.1. GTDB lineage: Bacteria > Bacillota_I > Bacilli_A > RF39 > UBA660 > UMGS995. The sequence continues at coordinate 7,494 of CAJUJA010000002.1, forward strand.
TTTTCTAGCTAATCGATAAGAATCCGTAGAATTACATTCTAGAGTATCCCCTACTATATTAAAATTAAGTCCAGTTAACACAGGTTTCGTTTCTTCATTAGAAGAAGCAAATGCAGTTTGAAAAACAAGCTCTTTAAAAGTTTTATTATTAATGATAACTTTCTTTTTACTTTCCTCTAACTGAATTGATGGATACTCATCTTCACTAATTCCATTTAAGTGAAATTCACTATTTTCTGTATAAATTAATATTTTTAACTCATCAAAAACTTCTATATTAATATATTTATCAGGAAGTTTTCTTACAATATCTAAAATATATTTTCCTTGAATTATAATACTTCCCTCTTTTTCAACTTTAAAATCTTCATCTTTTTCAGCAGTTATAAAGGTTTGAATCGTAATATCATTATCACTTGCTGTCAATGTTAATTTATTCTTTTTTAGATTAAACTTGATACCTGCTAAAACAGGGATTAGATTTTTAGTAGAAATTGCTTTTGATACCTTATTTAAAGCATTTAGCAAAATATCTTTTTTAATTGTTAATTTCATAATAATTCCTTCTTTCTTTTATAAATTTTTTATATTATTACTGTGGAAATTGTTTAAATCTAATTAATATCTTTATTTTTAAGGAAAATACTTCTACTTTTCCTGTGGAAAATCAGCAATTTTTTAATAATTAATTCACAACTGTATCACCAATATCTTTTTTTAACTTATCAATAATCTTAGCCAAATCTGAATTAAGTTTTATTTCTTGTTCAATTTTTTCTACAGAGTGCATTACTGTAGAATGATCTTTACCACCAAACTCAGTTCCTATTTTTGGAAAGGATTCACTAGTCATATTTCTACATAAATACATAGCAATCTGTCTGGGAAAAGAAATATTAGAACTCCTTTTTTTGCTCCTTATATCTTCTACTGTAATTTGAAAATATTCAGAAACAATCTTTTGAATTCTGTGAACATCATTTTTTTCTGATATTCCCTTACTAATAAAATCTTTTAAAGCCTCAATAGCAAGATCTAGAGTAATTTCAACTCCTCCCATAATGGTAGAATAAGCAATCAGTCTGGTAATAGATCCTTCTAATTGTCTCACATCCGTTCCTATATTAGAAGCAATATATTCTATGACATCCTCAGGAATCTCTTTTTCAAAATTTCCTGCAGATATTTTCTTTTTAATAATTTCTGTTCTTAAGGAAAAATCTGGAGGAAATATATTAACCGTTAGCCCCCAACAAAATCTGGTTCTTAAACGGTCTTCTAATAGTTTTAAATCATCAGGAGAACGATCAGAAGAAATAATAATTTGTTTACTATCATTATATAATGTATTAAAGGTGTGAAAAAATTCTTGTTGTGTTTGAGTAGCACCTCCTAAGAATTGAATATCATCAATAATTAGAACATCTACATTTCTATATTTATTTTTAAAGAAATCTACATAATTGAAATTAGTTCCTTTTTCATCACGTTTATTAATACCAATAAAATCTTGTATGAATTGATCACTAGTAACATAAAGAACTTTTCTATTACTATTTTGTATAATATAATTACCAATTGCATGCATTAAATGTGTCTTACCTAATCCACTATTACCATATATAAATAAAGGATTATACATATTTCCGGGATTTTCCGCAACGGATAAAGCTGCCGCATGAGCAAATTTATTACTATTTCCAACAATAAAGGTTTCAAAAGAATACTTGCTTTTTAGGTTAGATTGAAAAGGATTGGGAGGAACTCCTTTATTTATAATTTGTTGATTTGTGGATAAATCAGTCTCTTGAGTTTTTTGTTTCAATTCTGATTCTAAAATGAAGTCTAAATCAAAATTAGTTCCCGTAATATCATTTAACTTTTCAATAATTAGACTAGAATATTTATCTGCTAGATGTTTTTTATGAATTTGCATAGGAACAATAATAATAGCTTTGCCATCTTCTAATTTGTGGAGTTTTGTATCATGAAACCAAGTATCAAAAGCTAGACTAGTAAGATCTTCCTTGATTTGTGATAAAAAGTTCTGCCACAAAATATCCACATTCATACAACCATCTCCCCACAAGATCCCTTGATTAACATTAGTGTACATGAATTTGTTGAAAAAATAAATAGAAAAGTACTAATTTTTTTTCTTCACAATATATTCACACATTTATCCACATATTAAATATATAACATATAAAGAAAATTTTAATTTTCCACAATTTCCACAAATTTTATTAAACAAATGTGAATTTATTTATCCACATACTTGTGGAAACTGTGGAAGAATTATTTTTAACTAAAATAATGACTTTTCATTGACAAAATAAGGAATTTATTATTATAATAATGTAGATTTATGTCTGGAGGTGGAAAAGTATGAAAAGAACATATCAACCAAATAATCGTAAGAAATCAAAAAAGCATGGATTTTTTGCACGTAAATTAACAAATATATTAAAATCTCGTCGTAAAAAGGGACGTAAAAGACTTTGTAAATAATCCACAAGGTAAAACTCGTGGGTTTTTATGTCTATAGATAGGGGCTATGTACATGAAAAAAAAAGATATTGTAAAAGATAAAAACGACTTTACAAACATTATAAAAACAGGAAAAAAAATAAATAATCTTAGTTTTGTCATTTATTATAAAAAAAATAAACTAAATCATAGTCGCTATGGAATATCGGTAGGAACAAAGTTAGGAAATGCAGTATTTAGAAATAAATACAAAAGAAGAATCAGAATGTTAGTAACAGAAAATCAATGTTTACTGAATAAAAAAGAAGATTATATCATCTTATTAAGGAAGAATGCTAAAGATTTAGAATTCCAAGAATTAAAAAAAGATTTGAATCAATTATTTAGTAAGTTAAAGGAGTTATAAATGAAAAATAAAAAAACAAAAATTACTTTAGTCATATTATTTTCTTTAATTTTATTAACAACAGGTTGTACAAAAACTTTAACTGATAAAAAAAATAAGCCAGTAAAAAATGAGTTAACTGGTCAAAATTTAACAGAAAATATATTATGTAAACCAACCTCTAAAAAGGTTCAACAAATTTATAAAAAGAATGGGGTAAAAATTGATTCCTTACCAACTTGTGAAAAATTTAAAGTTACGAGTGGTAAATATGAAGGACTATGGACATCCATATTTGTAAAACCATTATCCTTTATATTATTACAATTAGGAATCCTTCTAAAAAGTAATTTTGCATTATCTTTAATTATTATTAGTTTAATAATAAGATTAATAGCTTATCCATTTACTAAAAAAACTGCGATGCAGTCAGAATTAATGAAGAAAGCTCAACCAGAATTAACTAAAATTCAGAATAAATATAAAGATAAGCAAGATCAAGATTCTATGATGAAGCAAAGTCAAGAAATGATGGCAGTTTATAAAAAGTATAGTATTAGTCCAATGTCAGGCTGCTTATTTTCTATGATTCAACTTCCATTATTTATTGCCTTTTTTGAAGCAGTACAAAGAACACCAGCTATTTTTGAAGGGAAATTCTTAGGACTTCAATTAGGAACTACCCCAGTAGTAGGATTTGGAACTAGCGGAATCATTGCTTATATTATTTTAATGATTTTAATAGCAGCTACAACATTTTACTCTTTTAAATTAAATATGACAGGAAATTCTTTAGATGACAATATGAAAATGATGCCATTAATGATGAGTGGAATGATTATTGTAATGGCTTTATTTATGCCATCAGCATTAGGAATTTATTGGGTAACTACTAATTTATTTACAGTATTTCAAAATCTATTAGTAAAAAGGAGTAAAGGTAAAAATGGAAAAGCATAACTATATTGGGAAAACGATAGAAGAAGCAATTAAAGAAGCAGAAATATCATTACAAGAAACAAGGGATCATTTAATTATCCATGAAAAGGAGATCAAACAGGGTGGATTATTCAAATCAAAAAAAATAGAAATTGAAGTGATTGAAAAAAGAGAAGTGATAAAGTTTATCAAAACATATTTATCAACATTAGTAAAAGATTTAGGATTTCATGCTAATATAGAAGTAAATGTAAAAGAAATTCCAACTTATAGAATTTACTCTGACAATGACTCTTTATTAATTGGTAAAAATGGGAAAAATCTACAAGCCTTATCTAAAGTAGTAGCACAAGCAGTATTAAAAGAAGTAGGGGAGTCTTTTAAATTCTTAATTGATGTCAACGAATATAAACAAAAACACGAAAAAACATTAGAATTTTTAGCAAAGAAAGTAGCAAGAGAAGTAAAAGAGTCAAAAGTAGAAGCAAAGCTAGATTCTTTAAATGCGTATGAAAGAAGAATTATTCATAATATTTTATCAAGTAATAAATATGTCTATACAGAAAGTATAGGAGAAGAACCAAATAGATGCTTATTAATTAAACCGAAAGAAGATTAATTCTTCTTTTTTAGTAAGAGGGATGTTATATGAATATATATCAAATATTAAATGAAATGACTAAATATATCGATGAACACTTAGAAGAAAAAATAGAATATTCTAAACTTTCCAAAATAATGGGAGTTAGTGAATATACCATGAGAAGAATTTTTTCTTTATTAACCAATCAATCTTTACCTGAGTATATTAGAAAAAGAAGACTATCAAATGCAGGATATGACTTATATCAATCAAAAAGTAAAATTATTGATATCGCTATAAAATACCAATATGATAATGCAACTTCATTTTCTAGAGCTTTCTCTAAATTTCATGGAATCAAACCAAGTGAAGTAAATAAAAAAACAAAATTAAAAAACTTTCCACGAATCCTCTTCAATGAAAAAGTAGAACTACCAGAAGGTATTGATTATAAAATTAAAACGTTAGATGAAATGACTTTTTATGGGATTGGAATCAAAGCCAATAATCAAACCATCGTAAAACTTGCTCCCAAGTTTTTTCAAGAATCTAGAAAGAAGTATGAGTCTACTTATGGAGATATAGAATATGCAATGGTTACTTATCAAAAATTAGATAGAGAACAGTGTAACGGTTACTATATTTTATATCAAAAAAAAATTAAGGGATTTCAAAAAGTTGTTATTCCAAAAGGAAAGTGGCTTATTTTTAGAATATCTTCATATAATGAAAAAGAAATTCAAAAAGTATCACAACAATTTTATTGTGAATTCCTACCAAGTAGTAAATATAATTTACGATCAGATCCCGAACTTGAATATTACCATGATGGAGTAACTGATTTTTTAGTACCAATATCTTAAAAATAATAATGAATAAAAAAGAAGAAATATATAGAAAGAAAATTGAAAATAAATAATGAATATTTAGATTCATTTGCACCTTTCAATCTTTGAAAGGAAAAAGAAAGGAGTTTCATATATGAAAAATAATTATCCAATTAGATATGCATTAATGCCTATAGAAGAACAAGTGGGATGGAACAATGGTTTAAATGAGTTAGAAAGAGATTATGATATTGTAGGATATATTGTTTCTAAGTGTTATCAAATTACTGATAATATAGATTACAAAAGAAATGGAAAACAAGAACAAATCTATAAAGTAGTTTTTATTTTCCAAAAAGATTCTTATGATAATTATGTTAGAGTAGAGCCTTCTTATAATTTAGTTCATGGGAAATGTACCAATGATACAGAAGTTACTCAAGTTTTTAAAACCTATCAAGAAGCAGTAGAAGAGGCAAAGGTTCAAAATGAAAAAATTCTGAGGAGGAGGATTACTTTAGCACATTATAATAATAATTATAATGAAGTAATATCAACTATAAAAAAAGAACATGACAGGAAGTTACAACAATATCAAGCCTTAGAACAGGAGTTTGAAAAGAGATCTTCAGATTTAGTTGTTGATAAAAAATTCAAAGAACAAAGAGTAATCATTGTAACAGAAGGAAAAATAAAGGAAAAAGATTTCTCTTTATATGATTTAATTAGAGTATTCTCAACAGAAGAATTTAAAGCCTTTCATGTAAATCTAGATGAATATAAACAAATTAAGGAATTAATGAATAAAAAAGAAGAGATTCCGAAAGGATTGAACAATAGAATTTTACTTGAAAGTACTAAAAATAGTAGAATAATAAAAATTAATGATTATAATTCAGAAAATGGAATAGGTGGTTTTTATATACAAGACGAGGGAATGTTTTATGATGAAAAATTGTTAGTACCTCAAAAAAATAATGATGATAATACTAATTATATGAAAGTTTATACATTAGAGACATATGAAGATGTAATAAATTCTTATATACCTTATTTTTATTCAAACTCCGATTATGTTAAATGCAAAATGCCTGACAAGATATTAGAAAAGAAAATTATAAAAAGACAATCCGGTGAAATATAAATGATATCTTTTGATATATTAATAAGAACATAGAGTTTAAATAGATAAAACTGATTTCAAAAAAGTCAGTTTTTTAATATTTATATTTGATATCATTTATAATGAAGGAGGATTGTAATGAAAAAAGAAATATTAGATTTTTATTTAAAAACAAGTGTTTATACCAATTATTTACCTTATGAGGAGTATTATAATTCCCTACCAGATGATTTAAAAGAACTAACGAATTTACTTCATCATCAAGTGATTCATCGAAGTGAATTAATTAGGAGTTATTTAGATAGTCCTAGTAAATATGATAATAAAGCAGAACTCCAAAAAATAAAATATGAATATCCATGGTACAGAAATAGATGTGATGATGATATTTTATTAACAGCACCTGCAATAACTGCTGAACTATTTAGACAAGATCCTAGAGGTTTTGTATTAGGAAGAGAGATTAAAGATAAGGTAGTAATTACTTGTCGTTATGTATCTGTCTTACTAGCATCTATTCTAAAAGCTAAAGGTATTCCAGCAAGATGTAGAAGTGGATATGCTTCCTATTTTTTAAAAGAAAGAGGAAATACTTACTATGATCATTGGATTGTTCAATACTATAGTGCTTCTAAAAAAAAGTGGGTAAATGTAGATAGTGATAATGATTACAAAACAGAATTTGATCAATGTGATATTCCAAATAACGAATTCAAATGGATTGCTCAAGTTTGGTTAGATGTAAGAAATGGCAAAGATGATCATAAAAACTATATTCATGCAAGTCACCTAAATGGACTTGATAATTTAGCCTATGCACTATTTTTTGATTTCCACGCCTTAATGAATGATGAAATTTCTTATCTATTTTTTCCAACAATGATGGATGAAAAAAGTGAATTTTTCAATTTATCAGAAGAAAACTTACAAAAACTTGATCATTTAGCAACACTAATGTTAGATCCTGATGAAAATTTTGATGAATTAAGATATTTATTTAGGAATGATAAATTCTTAAGAATAATTAATACGCCACTCTTAGGTGATCATGATCATTTAGAGTTAGAAATAAACTGACAAATGCAGTTAGAAAAATGTCAGTTTTCTTTTCCTATAATATGGTATGATCTATTTTGAGGTAATGTTTTATGCTTTATACTTCAGAGATTTATTTAACAGAAAAAAATGTATCACAAGAAAAATGGGATAATTTAATAAAAGCTATTTCTAATTATAATGGAATATTAAAAAGATTTAAGATTATCATGACAATATCTAATAATCAGGTAAGATATTATGTAGAAACAAAGTGTAGTCTACCACCAACAATGAATCATTTATTCTCATTTTTACTAAAACGAGTAGAAAATAAAAGAAGAAGCTGTGAGATTTCTTATCCTATTTTTTCTACAGCTGATCATAATTTTCTTTATTTTTCAGAATTCTTTCATGTGAAGAAAAAAGAGGTAGTATATATTGAAATTTATTTAAGAAAAATGTATCAGGATTGTATCAACAAAAAAGTGTACTTATATATAAAAAAACAGAATCGAGTAAAAAGACATAGACTATATTTTACTATTCCAAGTAGTATATTATCAATAGATTTTTCAAAAAATACAAGATATAGTTATAAATCTTCCCCTAAGTATTTAGATATTAGTAAAACAATGCATCTGTTTAACAGCAATTTGTCTTCTTCTATTCTAAAGATAGACACTTTTCCTTACTTACAAGGAAATTTCTATTTAAGTCAAAATAACTATAATTTTGATAAACATTCCATAATAATTGGTTCAAGCGGAAGTGGTAAATCTAAGTTTATTAGTTTATTAATTAATAACATTAGAAAAAATGTAGAATATAGACAAAAATATAAAGTAGTATTAATAGATCCTCATGCGTCATTAGAAAAAGATATTGGTGGAGTAGGAAGAGTCCTTGATTTTAAAAGTCAAATGGATAGTATAGATTTATTTCAGGGTAAAAGTAATGATGTTATTTCTTCAACTGAATTACTACTAGGATTATTCAAATCTTTACTTTCTGATCAATATAATTCTAAACTAGAAAGATTATTAAGACATAGTATTCATCTTTTACTAACTTCTAATTCTTTTAATTTTACTAATTTAAGAAAGTTAATTCTAGACAGTGAGTATAGAACTGAAATTCTAAATTTATTAAAAGATGAGATACCTTTTAGTGTAACATCCTTTTTTCTAGCTGATTTTAATGATTTAAAAACAAAATCGTATACAGAAACAATCTCTCCTATTATTGCTTTTTTAGATGAAATGGAAATGATCCCAGTTTTTAATGATCAACAAAATCATCACAATTTAAAAGAAATGATAGAAGATCATTTTCTTACCTTATTTTCATTAGATAGAACGACACTAGGAGATAAAATCACAAAAACCATTTCAGGATTAGTGATGCAACAATTACTTCTTTTGGTTCAAAGTAATCAAATTGATTACCATATTCTTTTTATTATAGATGAGATATCTACAGTAGAAAATCCAATTCTTTGTAGATTTTTATCAGAAGCTAGAAAGTATAATCTCTCTTTAATTTTAGCAGGGCAATATTTTAATCAAATATCAGGAAGCTTAAAAGATGCTATATTTGCTAATGTTTGTAACTATTATATTTTTAGAACTTCTAGGATAGATGCAAATTTATTAGTAGATAATTTCAATATGAAAATCCCCCTTGATGATGGAAAAGATCAAAAAATAAAGTTATTAACAGAATTAAAGGCTAGAGAATGTGTGGTAAGGATAGATTCTAATGGAGTATTACTACCAGCATTTAAAGCTAGAACTCTAGATTTTCAAAGTATTCCTAGAATCAAACAAGAAATGAAAGAAGATATAAAAAAATCAAGTCCAAAAAAAGAAAAGGATTTTACTTTTGATCTTGGAAATGTAGATTTAAAAAGTATTTTAATATCTAATTCTTCTAGTAGAAAGGAGTTAAAAAAATGAGTGATGATAAGGCATTAGAAATAATAAATAAAATATTTAAAGTTGTTTTTAATCAACAAAATAATAAAACATTAAAAGAAATATTAGAAAAGTTTGCTTTTGATATTAAATTACCAAAAGAAGTAAGAGATTCTGTAACAGGAGAAATTACTTGGGCGGACTCTATCAATAGTGGAAAATTTATTACTTTAGGAAATATGCAAAGAAAAGATGAAAAAGATGGATGGATGCTAGAAAAAAGAGAAGTAAATAATCTAGAAGATATTGTTAGAATTTGGAATAGTATTAATCTAACTACTACGGAAAGAGTTTATGACTCTGAAAATGTATCGAAAAGTGATACCATTTATCGCTGTGAAAATATTTATAGATCGACAGATTGTAGGGATTCTAAAAATTTGATTTTTTGTGATTCTTGTGGTTCCAGTGAATTCTTATTAGCATCCCAACGAAGTGGATCCTCAAGTTTTTGCATTAGAACAGATGATTCTAAAGATTGTAGTAATAGTTATAATGTAGTTTGTTCTAATAAAATCATAAATTCTTACTTTATTCAAGACTGCTTTGATTTATATGAATGTATGTTTTGTTCTCATATAGCAAGTAAAAAATATTGTATTGCCAATATGCAGTTTGAAAAAGAGGAATACCTTATAATTAAAAAGACTATTATTAACTGGGTTTTAAACTATTAAAAAAAGAATAGGATTATAAAAGATTTTATTCTTTTTTCATATTTTATGCTATAATATAGGAGATTTAGGAGGTGGAATCATGGATGATAATATTGTTGCTATATCAACAGCTCTAGGTGTGGGTGCTATTTCTATTATTAGATTAAGTGGCAAAGAAGTAATAAAGGTTACGAATTCTATTTTTAAAGGAAAAGATTTAGAGACTGTTGGTTCTCATACGATAAATTATGGATATATCATTGATGATGATAAAGAAGTTATTGATGAAGTATTAGTATCTGTGATGAAATCTCCTAAAACGTATACCAAAGAAGATGTAGTGGAAATTAATTGTCATGGGGGAATCGCTACAACCAATAAAATATTAGAGCTTATCTTAACAAAAGATGTACGCCTAGCAGAACCTGGTGAATTTACAAAAAGAGCTTTTTTAAATGGAAGAATGGATTTAACAGAGTCAGAAGCCGTAATGGATTTATTAGAAAGTAAAACAGAAAGTGCTAGATTATTAGCTTTATCAAATCTTCAAGGAAAAATGCATAAAATGATAGATGGTTTTAGAAATAGCTTAAAAGACTTAATCTCAGCAGTAGAAGTTAATATCGATTATCCAGAATATTATGATATTGAAGTAGTAACAACTGAAAAAATAAAAGAACAAGTAAATAAAATGAAAAGTGAGTTAAAAGAGATTATAAAAGAATCTAAAAATACGAAAGTAATAAAAGAAGGTATTGATACATTAATTATTGGAAGACCTAATGTTGGAAAAAGTAGTATCCTAAATCAGTTTTTAGATGAAGAAAAAGCAATTGTAACGGATATTCCTGGAACAACAAGAGATATCGTAGAAGGACAAGTGATTTTAAATGGAGTTTCTCTTAATATTATAGATACTGCTGGAATTAGAAATACAGAAGATAAAGTAGAAAAAATTGGAGTAGAAAAAAGCTTATCATTAATTAATCAAGCTGATTTAGTAATCGTTGTTTTAAATGGATCAGAAAAATTAACTAAAGAAGATCAAGAAATCCTAGAAAAAATAAAAGAAAAAACGGCTATTATAGTAATCAATAAAAATGATTTAAAACAAAAAATAGAAACAGAAAAATTAAAAGATTATATTTTAGTAAGTACCAATACGAATCAAATAGAAGGAATTAAGCCATTAAAAGAAAAAATAATAGAACTCTTTGAACTAAATCAAATCTGTCAAAAAGACTTTACTTATTTTTCAAATATAAGACAACTATCGAAAGCAAAAGAAGCATATCAAAAACTAATAGATGTAGAAGAAGGAATCAAAAGGAATTTACCAATTGATATGATAGAAATAGACTTAAAAGCATGTTTTGATTTATTAGGAGAAATTATAGGAAAAACTTACAGTGAGGAAATACTAGACCATTTATTTGAAAAATTTTGTGTAGGAAAGTAGGAAGAGAATGAAAATAGCAGTAATAGAACGAATTGTTAATAATTTAGAACAAAGACCATTCAATAAGAACTTTTATTTAAGTAGTCATTTTCAAAATTTATTTGAAAAATATAATGTTTTATGGATACCTATTGTATCAGAAAAATTTTCAGAAGAAATATGTGATATGTGTGATGGATTATTAGTAACAGGAAGTAGTAATGATGTTCATCCAAAATACTATCATGAACAAGTACTAGAAGGAAAAAGATATATAAACGATGAATTTCCAATGGTAAAAAAGGCAGTAGAGTTATTTTCTAAGGCAAATAAGCCAATACTGGGTATTTGTGCAGGAATCCAAGAAATTAATGTAGTATTTGGAGGCACTTTAAATCAGAGAATTGAAAGTCATAATTTAAAACATGAATCAAAACATAAAGTAGAAATCAAAAAAGATTCAATTATTTATGATATATATAAAAAGGAAAGTCTAGAAGTGAATTCCTATCATCAGCAATCTGTAAAAGATCTTGCACCTAACTTTAAAATAGGAGCAATAAGTAGTGATGGAATAGTAGAAGCAATCGAAAAAGACAATATTTTAGCAGTACAGTGGCATCCAGAAGCATTAAATGATAAGAAATTATTTAAAAAGTTTATTGATATGTGTAAAAGAAAGTAGTGATTAAAATGAAATACGAAGTAATTGTTGTGGGGGGAGGACATGCTGGATGTGAAGCTTCACTTGCAACGTCAAGAAAAGGTCATAAAACTTTATTAATTACAGGAAATATAAATAATATTGCTGATATGCCTTGTAATCCCTCAATTGGTGGTCCTGCTAAAGGAATTGTTGTAAGAGAAATTGATGCTTTAGGTGGAGAAATGGGAAAATGTGCAGATAAAGGGGCCATCCAAGTCAAAATGTTAAATACAAAAAAAGGACCTGCAGTACAAGCATTACGTGCCCAAGAGGATAAACATATTTATCCAAAAGAAATGTTAAAAACTCTAAAAGGACAAGAAAACCTAGAGATAAAAGAATCAATAGTTGAACACTTAATTGTAGAAAATCAAAAAATAAAAGGAGTTATTTTAGAAACAGGGGAAAAAATAAGTTCCGATATCGTGATTTTAACAACAGGAACTTACTTAAAAGGTAGTATTTTAGTAGGAGATAAAAAAACTCCTGGTGGCCCACATGGAGAAAAGGAATCTAAATTTTTATCAAATGATTTAAGAAAGTTAGGTTTTAGAATCCTACGATTAAAAACAGGAACTCCACCAAGAATCGATAAGAATAGTATTGACTATGAAAAAACAAATTTAGAGCCAGGGGATGATAAAGAATTAACCTTTTCCTATCAAAAGAAGGCATATTATGATTATAAAAATCAAAGAGATTGCCATTTAATCTATACCAATGAAACAACCCATGAGTTAATAAAAGAACACTTAGAAGAATCCTCTATGTATGGGGGACATGTAGAAGGAGTAGGACCAAGATATTGTCCATCTATAGAAGATAAAGTCGTGAGATTTTCTGATAAAGAACGTCACCAATTATTCTTAGAACCAGAAAGTAATATCAAGGAGGATAAAGACTATGGGAATACGATTTATATTCAAGGTTTTTCTACCAGTATGCCAGAATATGTCCAAGAGAAAATGGTTCACAGTTTAAGTGGTTTAGAACATGCTAAAATATTAAGATATGCTTATGCCATAGAGTATGATGCCATTGACTCAAAACAGTTAAAACAAAGTCTAGAGACAAAACTAGTAGAAAACTTATTTACCGCAGGACAAATTAATGGAACTAGTGGATATGAAGAAGCAGCAGGACAAGGTTTAATCGCAGGTATTAATGCTGCATTAAAATTAGAGGGAAAAGAACCTTTAATATTAAAAAGAAATGAAGCCTATATTGGAGTATTAATTGATGACTTAGTAACCAAAGGAGTAAAAGATCCCTATAGATTATTAACTTCCCGTGCAGAATATCGTCTTCTTTTACGTCATGATAATGCAGATATGAGACTAAGAGACTATGGATATCAAATAGGCCTAATTGATGAAAAAACATATCAAAATTTTGTAGAAAAGAGAAGACAAGTTAAAGAAGTATATGAAAAATTAAAAAAAATGAGAATTACTCCAAAGAAAGATATTAATGAATATCTAGAGAATATAGGAAGTAGTTCCTTAAAAGATGGGATTAGTCTTTACGAATTATTAAAACGTCCAGAGATTTCTATTAAAAATATAAAACATTTTATTAATTTAGATTATGATAATGCGATATTAGAACAAGTAGAAATTAATACAAGATATGAAGGATATATAAAAAAAGCCCTAAAAGATGCAGAAAAAATGTTAAATTTGGAAAATAAAAAGATTCCAGAAAATATTAATTATGAAAATATTCCTAATATTGCGAGTGAGGCAAGACAGAAATTATTAGAAATCAGACCAACTACAATTGGACAGGCTTCACGTATTAGTGGAGTCAATCCAGCAGATATCTCCATATTAATGGTTTATTTAAGAAAGAATGGTAGTTATGAATAAAGAGGAATTTTATGAGGCAATAAAAGAATTAGGAATCAAATTAAATGAGAATCAAAAACAAACATTAGAAAAACTTTATCAAATATTAATAAAAGAAAATGAGAAGATAAATCTAACAAGAATAGTGGAAAAAGAAGACGTTTACTTGAAACATTTTTATGATAGCCTAACTATAGTAAAGGTAGTTAATTTAACTAAAGTAAATACTTTATGTGATGTAGGAACAGGAGCCGGATTTCCCGGAATAGTACTAAAAATAGTTTATCCTCATTTGAAAGTAACATTAGTAGATTCCTTATTAAAAAGAGTAAAATATCTAAATAAAACTATAAAAAAGTTACAATTAGAAAATATTGAAGCGATTCATACAAGAAGTGAAGATTATAAAGGAGAATTTGATATAGTAGTATCTCGTGCAGTAGCAAACCTAAAAAAATTAATTCCTTGGTCGATTCATCTGGTCAAAAAAGAAGGACAAGTGATTGCAATGAAAGGAAACATAGACGAAGAATTAACTGGAATTGATCAAGTACTAAAGAAAAACCATTGTCAAATTAACAAAATAAATCAATTTTTATTGCTAAAGGAAAACAGTAATAGATCATTAGTTACTATAAAAAGGACTGAATGATATAGATGGTGAACCTATAATAGTGGGTAAATGATTGTGTATTTTAAAATTTATATAAAATGATAAACCATAAAATTCATGAAGGTGGGAAGAAAAATTGACAGATTTGAAATAAGGAGTATAATTTTTACTATGAGGAGAGATAAATATGGATAGTAGATCTAATGAAAATAATAATTGGTTGATGTCGAAATATCAATATGAACAACCTCAAGAAGAGGAAGGTATAGTATTTTCAAGGAGATTAACACCTGATATGAAAGGGACTCTCCTTGAACCACCAATAGGCTGGTTATATCCCGAAATCGACAACTTTCAATTTGATCTTGGAGATGATGATCCACCGCAGCAGAAACATAAAACTGTTAAAAAAATTAATATAAAATATAGGAAAACTTTTCCGAAAGATTGTTAATCTTAGTAAGATTGCATCTATTCATTTGATTATCCTTTTATGAGTTTAGTAGATTAACAAACATTATTAGATAGAGTAGAACACAAAGTAAGATGACTTTCTATTCATTTTTTTCTTTTATTAGAATTAACAGGAAGCATAATTAATATTATTCCATTTCAAATCATCATATATACCGCTTAGGCAATGGTATTTTCATCAGTTAGAAATTGAGTTTATAAGAATCCTTTCATCGATACTATAAGTATTTCAATAGAAATTTTAAATTAAATCTTATGTTAATTAGTTTATAAAATCAATTTCTATTATCTGTTAAAATAATGATGAATAAGGCACGGTTTTATCTATTTATTAATAGCAAATAGAGCATCATTATGATCTATAATAAAAATTAACATAAAAGAAAAATTAACAAGATGAACAGGGTTAATTTTTTTTTTATTGGTTGTATTGAAAAATTATAATTTCATGATATAATATAAAATAGAATAAAAGAATAAAAAGAGAGGTATATGAGTATGCAGCCAGGTGAAGAAGTAGTATATCTATACTTGGATGATATTATTCCTAACAGATTTCAGCCAAGAGAAGTCTTTGAAGAAAGACCTTTAAAAGAATTAGCAGTGTCAATTAAAGAACATGGAGTAATACAACCTATTATAGTTAGAAGAGTCAATGATAAATATGAAATAATAGCGGGTGAACGTAGATATAAAGCTTCTGCTTTAGCTGGACTTACTAAAATCCCTGCGATTATTAGAGAATTAGATGATAAAGAGTCATCAAAAGTAGCATTACTTGAGAACTTACAAAGAAAAAACTTGAATCCTATAGAAGAAGCAAAAACTTACCAAAAAATATTGGAGATTGATGAAATGACCCAAGAAGAGTTAGCAAAAACAATGGGGAAAAGTCAATCATCAGTTGCTAATAAATTAAGATTATTGTCTTTATCTGATGAAATTCAACAAGCCCTATTACAAGATAAAATATCAGAGCGACATGCAAGAACACTTTTAAACGTTAAGGATCCTAAAGAACAACAAGATTTGCTAAATGAGATTATTAATACCAAAATGACAGTAAGACAATTAGAAAGTAAAATAAAAAAGGAGCAACCACCTAATGAGAGTTTAATTCAAGATACTATGATATCTAACCCTTCTTTGGAAAATATAGAAAAGAAAGATTCAACGCCAATTTTAAAACAGGATAATTATATTTCCAGTAATCCTTTAACACCTAGTTTCCTAATAGGGGCAGAAACCCAAAAAGAAGAACCACTCTTGATTAGTTCAACAGGAGAAAATTTAATGAATACAAAAGAAGAACCTGAATTATTAATCAATGAAGAGTTTTCTGATAAAGAGAAAGAAACCTCTTCCCAAAAATTTATTAATTTTGGAGAAATAGATGATACCGAGGATGAAGAGTCTTATCAAGTCAATGATGGCATGTTACTAGGAAATGTTGCAACCACAAATGATTCTTCTATTGATGTACATGATCTTCAAGACAATATTCAGAATTTTTCTCTTCCTAAAAAAGAGGCTTCCAGTGCAGACTTAGATAGCCTATTGAGAATTAATACAGATCCACTACCTTCTAATGCTCCTAATTCAGGGGAAAATAACAACTTGAAGTTTTTCTCCCCAGCACAAGAGGCATTAAAAGAAAGTGAGAAAGAAGAAGATTCATCTGGAGATTACTTTAAAGCACCAGATCTTATCAATGTAGACATTCCCGGAGAAGTAGCAACCACGCCTACGAATAATGTTAGTTTAAGCCAGGCAACTTATGACTCGAAAAATGAAAATCAATCAGTTCCATCAATTAATTTTAATCCCAATCATTCTATACAAGATTCTGTAGAAATGATAAGGGAGGTCATAAAAAAAATAGAAGCTAATGGCTTAAAAGTAGACTCTGATGAAATGAATTTAGAAAATTCATACCAAGTAATTATTAAAATAGATAAGGAATAATAAAACTTGATAAGTAGATAAAATCTACTTTTTTTTCACAAAAACATTTAAAATAAGTTAGATATTTGATACAATATATTAAGTAAAAAAGGAGTAGTGATAAATATGGGAAAGGTGATTTCTTTGGTGAATCAAAAAGGTGGAGTAGGAAAAACAACGACAAGTATTAATCTTTCGGCGTCACTAGCTGCTTTAGGAAAAAGAGTTCTATTAATAGATTTAGATCCACAGGGAAATACAACAACTGGAGTAGGAATCAATAAGGGAGATATTGAAAATAGTATTTATGATGTTTTAACTAGTAATTGTAGTATTGACCAAGCGACCATAAAAACAAAATATAAAAACTTATATGTAATTCCTGCTACAATTAATTTAGCAGGGTTGGATATCGAATTATTAGAAAAAAGTCAGAATGAACCAGGATTTTCTAAAGGGACTCAATTAAAAGGTCATATTGAAAAAGTAAAGGATAACTTTGACTTTGTTATCATTGATTGTCCACCATCATTAGGATTAATTACAACCAATGCCTTAACGGCATCTAATTCAGTGATTATTCCAGTGCAATGTGAATTTTTTGCATTAGAAGGGATTATGCAACTATTAAATACCATTATGTTAGCACAAAAATCCCTAAATCCAAATTTGGACATTGAAGGAGTTCTTCTAACGATGTTAGATTCTAGAACTAATTTAGGATTTGAAGTAGTAGATGATATTAGAAAGTTCTTTAAAGAAAGAGTTTATAATACAATTATACCAAGATTAATCAGACTAACAGAGGCACCTTCGCATGGAGAACCTATTATTGCTTATGATCCAAAGAGTAGAGGATCAGAGGCTTATATTAATTTAGCTAAGGAAGTGATTGAAAGAAATGGAAACTAATAACGGAATTAAAAGAAGAGCCTTAGGAAAGGGGCTGGAGGAATTATTTTATAATGAACCAATGGATTATAATAAAATAGAAGAAAAAATTATTACTGAGACTCCAAAAGAGGAAATAAAAAAAGTTTCTTTAGATGAATTAAGAAGTAATCCATATCAACCGAGACAAAATTTTGATGAGACAGCTTTAAATGAGTTAGCAGCATCCATCAAAGAGCATGGAGTCTTTCAGCCAATTATTATTAAAAAAAGCATTAAAGGGTACGAAATTATTGCAGGAGAGCGTAGAGTAAAGGCATCAAAATTAGCAGGTCTAAAAGAGATACCCGCTATTATTAGAGATTTTAGTGATAGTGAAATGATGGAAATTGCTCTACTAGAAAATTTACAAAGAGAAAATCTAAATTCAATAGAAGAAGCTACTGCTTATAAAAAATTATTAGAAAATTTAAATTTAACACAAGAAAGACTAGCAGAAAGATTAGGAAAAAGTAGAAGTCACATTACAAATATGTTAGGACTTTTGACATTACCAGAAAACGTTCAAAGTCTAATAGGATCTAAAAAAATCTCAATGGGACATGCGAGAGTGTTAAGTAAATTAGAGGATCTTCACCAAATAGCAGAGTTATCAGATCAAATTATAACAGAAGGTCTTAGTGTAAGACAACTTGAGGAGATTACTTCTAGTGATAAAGCGTATGGAAGAAAAAATAAAATAACTCGTCATCCCAAGGAGACAAATAAAGAATACGAATATTTAGAAGAAAGTTTAAAGGAAAAATTAGGAACCAAAGTAAGAGTAAAGAAAAATAAATTAGAAATTACTTTTACGAATACGAATGATTTAAATAGACTTTTAGAAATTATGAAATTAGATAAATAAAGAAGGTGTTAACATGGTATTATTTGATAAAATAACCATTGATTTAGAAATGATAATAAGACCACTTGTATATATCATAATAGGATTTGCTATATATGAGGTATTTAGAAAACTTCTTAATAATGCAGAAAAAAGAAGTAAGATTAAGAAAAAACATTATCAAAAACGTGTCAAAACAATTAACACCCTAATTCAAAATATTATTAAGTATGTAATTATCATTTTTGTTTTCATAGCAATCCTTGCAAATTTTGGAATTAATGTAAAATCGATTCTAGCGGGAGTTGGAATAACAGCAGCAATCATAGGATTAGCTTTTCAGGATATAGCTAAGGACTTTTTAGCAGGTATTTCTATTATTTTAGAAGATCAATTTGAGATTGGAGATACTGTTAAAATCAATGACTTTACAGGAGAAGTCGTATCATTTGGATTAAAAACTACTAGAATTAGAGACTATAAAGGGGCTACTAAAATTATTGCCAATCATATGATCACAGACTTAATTAATTATAATTTATATAATAACCTTGCAGTAGTCGATGTTTCAGTCGACTATGAAGAAGACTTAGAAAAAGTAGAAAAGGTTTTAACAGAAGTATCAGATGAAGTATCCTCTAAAATTCCTAAAGCTAAGGGAAAGTTAAAAATTTTAGGTGTTAATGAATTAGAAGAATCTAGTATTGTATATAGAGTAGCGATAGAGGTTGCAGCAGCAGAACATATAGCAGCAGAAAGAATTTTAAGAAAAGAGTTAAAAAACGCTTTAGATAAAGCTAAAATTAAGATTCCCTATCAACAAATAGAGGTGCATAATGGAAACAAATAAAAAAGATTATCAATTAGGCAGTAAAGTAATTATGAAAAAACAACATCCATGTGGAGCAAATGAATGGGAGATTATTAGATTAGGAGCAGATATCAAAATAAAGTGTTTAAATTGTGGGCGTTCTCTATTCATGCCACGCATAGAATTTAATAAAAAAATAAAAAAAATTATAATTGAGGAAGGTAATTAATATGAGAGATCGAAAAAAGTTAAAACTCAAGAAATTTTACTTTCATCCTATTACTGTTTTTATTGTAATAAGTTTTATTATTGTCTTACTAAGTGCTATTCTATCCTTTTTTGAGATGCAAGCAACTTATAATACTGTTAATATCAATACCCATGAATTGGAATCTAAAATTGTAGCAGTAGAAAACATGCTTAGTTTTGATGGAATGAAGTTTATCATTAGTAATGCAGCTACAAACTTTATTAGTTTTGCTCCTCTTGGAATGCTATTAATATCATTAATAGGAATTAGTATCGCAGAAGCAACTGGATTTATAGAGGTGTTTTCTAAAAAATACTTGAGAAAATTATCCCATACGCAATTAACTTTTATTGTGATTTTTATCGCAACTATTTCATCTTTGATTAACGAAATAGGATATGCTATTTTAATACCACTAGTAGCGATGATGTACCAATCAATTGGTAGAAATCCTCTAACAGGAATTGTTACCGCATTTAGCGGAGTTGCCTTTGGTTATGGAGTATCCTTATTTGTAGGCTCTATGGAAGTTGCTTTAATGGACTCTACCAAAGCGGCAGCATCCCTAATTGATAGTAATATTCATATTAGCCTAACCAGTAACTTGTTCTTTATTATTGTAGCTTCTATTATGTTAACAATAGTAGGAACAATTATTATTGAAAAAATAGTTAGTCCAAGATTAGGGAAGTATAAAGAACGTGAAGATATTTCAAAAACAGAAGAGTTAAGAATTATTGATTTGGAAGAAGAACAACAACACAAAATTGAAAGAGAAAAGAGGGAAAAAAGAGGATTACGTTTTTCTCTAATTACCTGTTTTGTAGTAATTATTATATTCATTTATATGATTGTACCTAATTTACCAAATTCAGGGATGCTTTTAGATATGAAAGAAACCACTTATTTAGGGCAACTATTTGGAAGCAACTCTTACTTTCAAGATGGTTTTACTTATATGATGTCGTTATTGTTCTTATTTATGGGAATTTCCTACGGAATTGGTGCAAAATC
Source organism: uncultured Bacilli bacterium (assembly GCA_910586635.1). Taxonomy (GTDB): domain Bacteria; phylum Bacillota_I; class Bacilli_A; order RF39; family UBA660; genus UMGS995. Next base: position 28,382 of record CAJUJA010000002.1, read on the forward strand.
AGTTAAAAATGATCGAGATATGATAGAAAAAGCAGGAGGCTATTTTTCAAAAATAGGAAATATTCTTATTTTACTTTTTGTTGTTTCTCAATTGATCGCCATTTTTAAAAGAACAAATATTGGAACCATTATTACAGCATGGCTTGCCAACTTGATTGAATATTTAGGATTTAGCGGAATCCCTTTGATTTTATTTGTATTAATACTAATTGCAATTTCTAATTTATTTCTAACAACACCAAGTGCTAAATGGACTATCTTTGCACCAGTTGTAGTACCACTATTTATGCAATCAAATATTTCAGCACAGTTTGCCCAAATTATAGTTAGAGTAGGCGACTCTATGACTAATGGAATTACTCCATTACTTGCTTGCTTTGTAATCTATATTGGATATTTGAATATTTATAATTTTGATAAAAATAAACCAGTAACGATTACAAGAGCTATCAAACTAGTATCTCCTTATTGTGCAATTATAAGTGCAGTTTGGATCTTATTAGTGATAGGATGGTATATTTTAGGACTACCAATAGGTCCTGGAGTATATCCGACTATTTAGATTAGAAAAGAATAAAAATCTTTTCTTTTTCTATCCCTCAAAACTTGTCATAAAACAATTTATCATTTATAATATAGCCACAAGAAATATTTATATCAAAATAAGAGTAAAATAAAATTTTAATAGAAAAGAGGAATTAATATGAGTTTAAAAGCAGGAATTGTAGGACTTCCTAATGTAGGAAAATCTACTTTATTTAATGCCATCACCAATCAAAAAATTTTAGCCGAAAATTATCCCTTTGCAACAATAGAACCAAATGTAGGGATTGTCACAGTACCTGATACTAGAATGGATCAGTTAAAAAGTATGTATGAGCCAAATAAATTTATCCCAACTGCCTATGAATTTACAGATATTGCAGGACTTGTAAAAGGTGCTAGTAAGGGTGAAGGCCTAGGAAATAAATTCTTATCTCATATTAGAGAGGTAGATGCCATAGTAGAAGTAGTAAGATGCTTTGCTAATGATAAAATTATCCATGTAGATGGAAGTGTTGATCCTATTAGGGATATTGAAACCATTAATTTAGAACTATCCATTGCTGATTTAGATATCATCAATAATAGATTAGAGAAGGTTGCAAAAAAAGCAAGAACAACAAAAGAAAAAGAAGCAATTATGGAGGTAGAAGCTTTAGAAAAAGCAAAAAAGTCATTAGAAGAAAATACTCCTCTAAGACAAGTGGAATTTAGTAAGGAAGAACAAAAACTATTAAAATCGTATAGCTTTCTTACTCTAAAACCTATAATCTATTTAGCAAATATCAATGAAGAAGAACTAGGAGAGGAAGATAATACTTTTGTTAAACAAGTAAAAGAATATGCAAAAAAAGAAAACTCTCAGGTAGTTAGTCTTTGTTGTAAAGTAGAAGAAGATTTAAGTGAATTAAGCAAGGAAGATAAAAAAGAAATGCTAGAGGCAATGGGGTTAAAAGATTCCGGTCTAGATCAATTAATTAGAACAACTTATGATATTTTAGGACTGGCTACTTACTTTACAGTAGGAAAAGATGAGGTTAGAGCATGGACATTTCCAAAGGGTATGAATGCTAAAAAATGTGCAGGAATTATCCATACTGATTTTGAAAGAGGATTTATAAGAGCGGAAGTAATGTCATATAATGACTTGATCGAATATGGCAGCGAATTAAAAGTAAAGGAAGCAGGAAAGGCAAGATTAGAGGGCAAAGATTATATTATGCAAGATGGTGATATTTGTCATTTTAGATTTAACGTATAGGAGGATTTTATGAGTGATTATGATTCTATAAAGGAAAATCTTCTAAGGGTTTTAAAAACGTATCATATAGAAGATCCTGATATAATAAAAAAACTCTATAAAAGGTATTTAAAAAATTGTATTGATTTTCAACAATCTGTAAAAGGAAATCTAGATACCTTTAAAAAGGCAGCTTGTATTAGAGAGGCAATCTTAGAGTGTAAAATTATGCAAAATGAAGAAGAAAATGATATGCTGGCTATAAATGTTAGTGTCAATTTAATAACTACTCCATCATGCTATATTGGTGAAAACTATGATCACGAGTTTCAAATGGATTCTATATCTGAAGAGTTATTAAGGAAGAACACTTTTCTATGGGAACAATATTTAAGTGATGATTTAAAAGCAATACAGTTTAGAAGAGAATATAAAGATCCAAGATTTGAAAAAATTATTCATTTAGACTCTACTGCATTTGATCTAGAACTTCTTTATAATGCAGCACTGATTTCTCAAAGATCAGATAAATACTATGAATTTCCTATTAGAAAAAACAGGTATATGGAAAAATTAAAAAAAAGGCAGAAAAGGAAAAGCAAAAAAAGATTTACATTTAAAAGATAATTTGCTATAATACATACGAGTATTAACAAATGCTCCTTACTCATAAACTTATATGAGTCATTAGTCCAAAAGGAGGTGTAGGAATGAACAAGTATGAAATTATGTTTATTGTAAAACCAGATATAGAGGAAGCTGAAATTAAAAAAGTAGCAGAATCTATGAAAAAGGTTTTATCGGACAAAAAAGCAAAAGTATTAGAAGAAAAAGCAATGGGTCAAAAAGAACTTGCCTATGAGATGAATAAGTTTAAGACTGGATATTATTTCTTATTTATAGTAGAAGCAAATGCAGATGCAATAGAAGAGTTTAACCGTGTTGTTGGAATCAATGAAAATCTACTTCGTCATTTAGTAGTTAGAGTAGAAGATTAATGAAAAGAGGTATTTATCATGAATAAGGTTTTTTTAATAGGAAGATTAACTAGAGATCCAGAATTAAGATATACAGGAAGTAATACAGCAGTAGCATCTTTTTCTCTTGCTGTAAATAGAAATTTTACAAATCAAGCAGGAGAAAGAGAAGCGGATTTTATTAACATTGTTGTATGGAGAAAACAAGCAGAAAATGTCAAAAATTATTTATCCCAAGGAAGTCAAGTAGCAATTGATGGTCGTATCCAAACTCGTTCTTATGATGATAATGAGGGAAAGAAAAGATATGTTACAGAGGTTGTTGCAGATAATGTAGAATTTTTAGGGACAAAAGGTTCTAATGGAGGAAATCAGACCTCTCAAGGAACATCAGAAGAACCAACACCATATGATTTTGGAAAAGAAGCAGAATCAAAAGGAACAGATGTAGATAGTAATCCTTTTGCTGATTTTGGATCTAACATTGAAATTAGTGATGATGAATTACCATTTTAAGAAGGAGGATTAATATGGCAGAATTTTATCGTAAAAAGAAAAAAATTTGTATGATGTGTACTGGTAAAACCGTTAATTATAAAGAACCAGAAACATTAAGAAGATATATAAATGAAAAGGGTAAAATCGTACCAAGACGTGTAACAGGAAATTGTGCTAGACATCAAAGGGTGATTGCTAGAGAGATTAAAAGAGCTCGTGCAATTGGATTATTACCATATACGAAATAAAAGATTGATGGAGGTCGATCTTTTTATTTACAAAATTAATCAATCATGTTATAATAAGCAACAAATGGAGGATATAAGATTATGGAAATTAAAATGAATAAAAACAATATAACTAAAACATTGACGAAAAGTTTCAAAGCTGTAGCCATGGCTACAGCACTAACATTAATGTTAAGTGGGTGTGATGAAGAACTAGCAAATAATCCAAAAGAAATGGATATGAGAAAGAGGTAGAAGTACCAGGAGAAGACTTTAAATTAAAGGTTAAATATAATTGTGTTGGACTAGAAAATCAAAAATGGACTATTACATCTGATAAAAAATTAATGTTAACTATTAATACCGTTGGACTAAAAGAAGATACTAAAGTATGGATTGACAATATTCATATGGATACAAGTATTGTTGCAAGTAAAAATTATATGAACGGGATTAAGCAAGATAGTATGGATGATAGAGTTCATAGTTCTACAGTGATTGGCTTTCCTATTTCGGATATATCCCCATTAATTAGTGTAAATGCAATAGAAGGTCAAAATGATACTTTTATTCAGGGTACTGTTTATGGAATTAATGGAAGTACAAGTGGGTCAGTTGAAGAAAAAAGATTTTTAGAAACAGATTATTTAGAACGAGGAGTATTTGCCAATAAAGTATCAACAATTTATGGATTATCCATACAAGGCCCAAATGATAAGGAGCCACGAGGAGTGGATGCCTGGGATGATATTTATATAAAAGCATATGATACGATTAGAATCCAAACGGATAAAGGTATTGAATATAGAAAATATAAAGAAACAGGGGAGTATGATATCATTACAGAAGACCAGGTAAAAAAGAAAACAAAGAAAAACACAAAATAGGGGTTAAACATTTAGCCTCTTTTCTTATCTCCTAGTATCGACAAAATTTAGAAATTATTATATAATAAGTTTAGAACTTTGGACCCTAGGAGGCGTAAAAAGACAATGGTAATAGTAGAGAATAAAAAGAAAATTAATAAGCATATTAAGAGAGCTAAAAATATTTTTATTATGGCTCACAAAGATTTAGACTTAGATGCTTTGGGAAGTTCAATTGGAATGTATGTTATCCTAAAACAAAAAAAGAAAAATTGTTTTTTAGTAATTGATGACAAGGAACATGAATTAGGTGTTGAAAAAATATTAAAGGAACTAGAAGGTTGTATTACAATTATTAAAAGCTATGATGTTCCAAAAAATATGGATAAAAATAGTAATAAAAATTTACTTCTAATTTTAGATACAAATAAAAAAGACTTAGTTCAAAGTAGTGACATCTTAAAAATGTTTTCTAACAAAATGATTTTTGATCATCATGGAATTGGAAAAACTACAATTAAAGATGCGTTTTTAATTCAAGATGACAATGTTTCTAGTACCTGTGAGATGATTACTACTCTGATTGAATCTTATGATATAGAACTAGATCCTTATTATGCTACTATACTATTATCAGGAATTGTTTTAGATACTAATAACTTTACCCTAAAAACAACAGCAGATACGTATTATGCCGCTTACTATTTAGCTTCTCTTGGAGCATCTGCTAAAAAGGTTCAATATTTACTAAAACAAGATTTATTAGAATATACAGAAAGAGAGAAACTCCTTACAAAAATAGAAATCCTAGATAAAAAGATTGCCATATCTAAGGCCGCTGCCTCTACCATATATCGTAGGGAAGATTTAGCAAAAGTGGCAGATACTTTATTATTTTTTAATGATATTGAAGCATCATTTGTAATTGGGAAAATATCAAAAGATACCGTAGGAATAAGTGCTAGAAGTTTGGGGAATTATGATATTTCTAAGATTTTAGATCACCTAGGCGGTGGTGGAGATGACTATAATGGTGCTGTTAAATTTGAAAACAAAACTATTGGAAAAGTAGAGGAATTATTAAAAAAAGAGATTAAGAATCAAGAGGGTGAATAAAATGCAGGTAATTTTTATAAAAGATTTAAGAAAACAGGGTAAAAAAGGTGAAATAAAAAATGTTAAGGATGGATATGCCCAGAACTTTTTAATAAAAAATGGGTATGCAATTCCAGTAAATGAAAAGAATTTAACAGATTTAAAAAACGAGAAAATTCGTGAAGAAAAATTAAATGAAAAGAATAAACAAGAAGCAAATGTACTAAAAGAAAAATTAGAAAAAGAAGTATTAGAATTCCAAGTAAAAACAGGAGAAGATGATCGTGTGTTTGGAAGTATTAGTCCAAAACAAATAAAAGAGGCGTTGCTAAAAAAGGGCTATTGTATTGATAAAAAACAAATTGAATTAAACAATAATATTGCATCTTTAGGATATCATGAGGTCATCGTTAATCTTTATCCTACCGTTGCTGCTAAAATAAAAGTACATGTAATAAAATAGAGGTGAATAGTATGGCACTAAAGTCATTACCTAATAATTTAGAAGCAGAAGAATCTGTTTTAGGAGCATGTTTTCTTTCAAAATATGCTTTACAAAAAGCTTGTGAAAATTTAACAGAAGATTCTTTTTATAATGAAAAAAATGCTAAAATTTTTGCGACCCTTTCCTCTTTAATGGACAAAAAGATTCCAATTGATTTAACTACAGTAACAAGTGATTTAAAAAATAGAAAGGTTTTAAAAGAAGTAGGCGGAGTAGAATATTTAACAGAAATTTTGAATTTTGTGCCAACTGCCACTAATATAGATTATTATATAAAAAATGTTCAAGATGCAGCTATATTAAGAAACCTGATAGAAACAGCTACACAAATTGCAAGTGATGGATATCAGACGGCAGAAAATGTAAATGAGGTATTAGATGATGCCGAAAAGAAAATTTTAAATATTGTAAAAAACAGAAAAGCTAGTGAATTTAAGTCAATTAAAGAGGTATTAATAAAAACAGAAAATGATTTGGAAAAATTATCTCAAGCAAAAGGAGAAATTACAGGACTAGCAACTGGGTGGTATGATTTTGATAAATTAACTGCAGGTTTGCATGAAAACGAATTCATTATTATCGCAGCACGCCCTGCCATGGGAAAAACAGCTTTTGCTCTAAATTTAGCAACTCATGTTGCCATGAATAATGACAAGTCAGTTGCCCTATTTAACCTAGAAATGGGTGCTGAACAACTAGCTATGAGGATTTTATCTTCCCTAGGACAAATAGAAGGATATAAGTTAAGGACAGGAAATTTATTAAATAATGACTGGAAACGAATTAATGAAGCTACTTCACAACTTTCTGATACCAATCTTTTTATTGACGATACCCCAGGAATTACCATAGGAGAAATCAGAGCAAAATGTCGTCGTCTAGCTAGCAGTGAAAAAGGCTTAGGAATTATAATTATTGACTATTTACAATTAATATCAGGTGGAAAGAATTATGGAACGAACCGCCAACAAGAAGTATCAGATATTTCAAGGAGTTTAAAAACCTTGGCTATGGAATTGCATGTTCCAGTAATCGCTTTAGCCCAGCTTTCTCGTGGTGTGGAATCACGTGAGGATAAAAGACCGATTATGAGTGATTTACGTGAATCAGGATCCATTGAACAAGATGCAGATATTGTTTCTTTCTTATATCGTGATGATTACTACAATAAAGAAGCTAGACGAGAGGATGATATCAGTATTAGTGAATTAATTATTGGAAAACATCGTAACGGACCAACTGCTACGATAGAGTTATTATTTAAGAAGAATACATCTACCTTTTTAAGTTTAAAAAAGGAAGATAAGGGAGTTGGAAATCATGAATAGTAAGGTTATTCTGTATATTATTATTTCATTTGTTATTAGTATATTTTTAGTTATGATAGATTTAACAGAAAAAAGGGAGGAGCCCAAAGAGGCATATCGAATTTACTTAAAAGGAAAATCATTAGGATTAATTTCCTCAAAAGAAGAATTAGAAAAATATATTGATAAGGAACAACAACACATTAAAAAAAAGTATGGGGTAGATAAGGTTTATGTTCCTGATGAATTAGATATTATAAAAGAAGTTACTTTTGATGAGACAATATCAACTACAAAAAAAATTTATGAAAAAATTAAAGATATTTCACCATTTACGATAGAGGGATACGAAGTAACAATTAAAGGATTAACTAAAAAAAATAGTGAAGGAAAAGAAATAAAAGGAAAAACAAAAGATATTTATATGTTAGATGATAAGGTATTTAAAACAGCAGTAGAAAATACAGTAAAGTCTTTTATTACGAAAGAAAAATATGATATTTATAAAAATGACACACAAAAGGAAATAAAAGATACTGGATCTATTATAGAAAATATTTATATCAAAAATAAAATTAGTATTAAGAAAAAACAAATCCCAGTAGATCAAAAAATTTATTTAGATAATGAAGAATTAACAAAGTTTTTATTATTTGGAACTACAAAAGATCAACAAAAATATATAGTAAAAGATGGAGATACCATAGAAGATGTTGCCTTTAATAATAAAATTTCTCCAGAAGAATTCTTGGTTGCTAATACTGATTTGAAAGATAAGAATAGTCTATTATATTCTGGTCAACAAGTTACAATTGGAATTTTACAACCTCAATTTGATTTGATTGAGGAAGATCATACGGTATCTGATGTAGAAGTAAACTATACAACTGAGACCAAATATGATGATTCTAAAAATGTAGGCTATACAGCAGTAGAACAAGCTGGTGTAAAAGGAAAAAATAGAGTGACTCAAAAAATTCAAAAGGTGAATGGTGAAACCACTAATATCGTTACCGTGAAAACAGAGCAGTTATCTGCTGCAGTGAAAGAAATTGTTGTAAAGGGTGGAAAACAGAGTTCTTATGGAGATACCTACTATGGTAGTGGATATGGTGCGGCAGTTGCAACCAAAGGAGAATGGGGCTGGCCTGCTTCTTGTAGTACTGTTTCCTCACCATTTGGTTATCGATGGGGATTTTTACACGATGGAACAGATATTGCAGGATGTGGATATGGATCAAATATTTTTGCAGCTAAAGATGGAACAGTTGTAACAGTGTCTTATAAATATGATAATGGAAAATATATTATTATTGATCATCATAACGGCTACTTTAGTCTGTATGCCCATTTAGCCTCTCAAAGTGTAAGAGAAGGGCAGAATGTTAGTAAGGGACAAGTAATAGGAACCATGGGAAGAACAGGTTTTGCCACAGGAGTACATTTACATTTTTCAATGTGGAGAGGATATCCATATAGAGGAAGAGTCTATAATGCGATGAGTTTTTATTAAAATGAAGGTTAAGGTTTTAGCAAGTGGTTCCAGGGGAAACGTTTCTTTAATAACTTGTGGGGAAATTAATATTTTAATTGATATTGGCTTATCTTGCCTAAAAGTACAAAGACACTTAGAAAAAAATTATTTGACTTTTAATGATATTAATGCCCTTTTTATTTCCCATAGTCATAGTGATCATATTAAGGGATTAGAAACATTCATTAAGAAAACAGAAATAAAAGTTTACATTCCAAAAAAAATGTATCACGAGTTAAGTCACATTGTACCTGTTGGACGATGTGTCTTTATAGAAGATCAATTTAAAATAGGACAAGTAGAAGTAGAATTAGTTCATACATCTCATGACACTGCCTTTTCTGTTGGATATATGATTGATTACCAAGGTAAAACCTTAGTTCATGTTACGGATACAGGATATATTAATAGAAAATATTTAAAAAAAATGGAAGATAAAAACATTTATGTAATAGAAAGTAATCATGATGAAACAATGCTCATGGATGGACCCTATCCTAGATTTCTAAAAGAGAGGGTTATTAGTGATAGAGGACACTTATCAAATAAAACAACAGCTAGTTATTTAAAAAAATTAACAACAGCTAATACAAAATATGTAATATTAGCCCATTTAAGTGAAAAAAACAATACTCAAGAATTAGCCTATCAGGAAAGCTATGAAGCAATAAAAGATAAGAATATCAAGCTATGTATTGCAAAACAAGATGAAGAGACAGAATTAATAGAGGTATAAAATGATAAAAATAATTTGTGTAGGAAAAATAAAAGAAAACTATTTAAAAGAAGCCATAAAAGAGTATCAAAAACGTATTTATAAATATACAAAACTAGAAATTATTGAAGTAAAAGATTATGACTTTGATGATAAAAGAAAAACTCTAGAGATGGAAGTAGAACAAATTAATAAATATATTGATTCTAAGGATTATATCATTACATTAGAAATCGATAGAGAAGAATTGACATCTAAAGAGTTCGCTAAAAAGATAGACAGACTTTTAACACAAAATAGTAATTTATGCTTTATTATTGGAGGGAGTTATGGTTTAGATGATACAATAAAGAAGAGGGCATCTTTTAGACTTTCTTTTTCCAAATTAACTTTTCCACATCAATTATTTAGAGTTCTTTTATTAGAACAGATCTATAGATCATATAAAATAAATAACAATGAAAGTTATCATAAGTAAGGAGGGTTAATCATGATAGGAAATGACTGGGATGATCTATTACAAGAAGAGTATCAGAAAGAGTATTTTAAAAAATTAATTTCTTTTATAGAGAAAGAATACCATGAAAAAACCGTTTATCCAAAAAAAAGTGAAATCTTTAGTGCTTTTAGACATACGAGTTACAAAGATACGAAAGTTGTTATTTTAGGACAAGATCCTTACCATGGTGAGAATCAAGCAGAGGGCTTATCGTTTTCCGTAAAAAATTGTGTGAGAAAACCGCCATCACTTCAAAATATATTTAAAGAATTAGAAGATGATTTAAAAATACCATTTCCCAAAAATAATTCTTTAGTTCCATGGTCAAAAGAAGGTGTTTTACTCCTAAATACGGTATTAACGGTAGAAGGAGGAAAACCAGCATCTCATAAGGAACAGGGATGGGAATTATTTACAGATGAAGTTATTAAACTATTAAATCGAAAAGAAATTCCAATCGTCTTTATTCTTTGGGGAAGTTTTGCAAAAGGAAAGAAAAAATATATAACAAGTAAAATTCATTATGTTATAGAATCTGCTCATCCATCCCCATTTTCAGCATATAATGGTTTTTTCGGAAGTAAACCATTTTCTAAAACAAATGAATTTTTAAAAAGATCGGAAGAGCGTCGTGTAGGG
>CAJUJA010000002.1:39036-47987 GCA_910586635.1 uncultured Bacilli bacterium
AATTTTTAAAATCAAAAGGATTAAAGGAAATAGATTGGCATGTAGAATATAATAAATAGTTGACAAGTATTTTCTTTTTTTATAATAAAATCAATTTTAATGAAGGAAAATGACAATTATGACTCAGATAAATATTCCTAAAGATAGTGGCTTTGTATTTTTTGTGGACTATAAATCATATAAGTTTTTAAAGTGTGGAAAGGATAACATATATACGTTGAAAAAGGAATATTTAAAATAGGAAATAAAAATAAGTGATATTGATTACATACAGCAAGGTTGTTGTCCTTCCTTTTTAATTAATATAAAAGATAATAATTCTGAAGAATATAAACTCTATAGATATGATGTGGAGGAATATTTCAATCGTCCAGAAACAGTATTATTAGAAGGTAAAAATCCAATTCATAAAGTAAAAACAGGCATTTACTATTATAATTCAGATGATGAGATGACTATATTCGGAGTTAACGAAGGATATGGACATGAGGTTAATTTTGGAAATTATTTTACCAAAAGACAATTAAGAGAAATTTTAGTACAGGAGCTGGAGGAAAATGTATTTGATATAGCCTTATGCCTTGGTAACCGTGACTTTATTCATGGTATAGTTGCTTACGATAAAGATAGTTTTGAGGGATTTCAAATGTACTCAGGTCTCTATATAGAAAAAGATAACAAAATTGAGGATTTAAAAACTGACCAGAAATTAATAAGACAATCTTTATGGTGTGTGTTAGTGAAAGAAACAGATTACTATCAACAAAATCAGGAATCTATAGAGTCCGATAAAAATTTAGCGAAAATCTACCAAAGACAAAGATTACATGAAATAATTACACTAAAAGAGACAGGAACTTAATCTGTCTTTTTTTCGTCATCTTTTAAAATTTCAAAAATTTCGTGTTTTTCTTGAGAGTAAAATTCCTTTCTTTTGTATCTAAAAAATAATCTAATAACGTTGGAAGGAAAGGAGGTAATTAACCGATTAAACCCTACTACTGTATCATTATAAAACTTAATAGATGCCATCAAATCTTCTTCATTATCATTTAATTCATTTAAGATTCCTAGCAAATTTTCGCTTTTTAGAAGTTTTTCATGGTCATCAATAATTTGAAATAAATTATTGTAGGCTTTATTTAGGGCCTCATTTAACTCAAAATGATTAAACTCCCCAACAGGAAGTTTCTCTACTTCTTCTAATATCTTTTTCTTTCTCAATTCTTTTCTGATAATAGGAGAACATCTTTTAAGTAAATCAAATTTCTTATTCAGATATAAGTCTGCATTTTCCTCTGCTTCATTAATTTTAATAATAGCAAATTGAAACTTATTATAATAAATTGCAAAAATCAATAAAATAAATGCAAGTATTGTAATGGAACTAACTACTATATAAAACATTTTACCACGTCCATTCTTGTTATTTAAATTATAACAAAGTTTTTAAATTACTACAATAGATTTGAGAAAAATGAAACTTGATTTCCTTATTTATTTTGATATAATGAATAAGGAGATGATAAGAATGGAAGTAACATTAGGAGTTTCAAATAGACATGTTCACTTAAATTTAGAAGATTTTAAGATATTATTTGGCGAAGATCAAGAATTAGAAGTAAAGAAGGCCTTAGTTCAACCAGAACAATTTGCTTCAAATAAAACAGTAATCGTAAAAACCGAAAAAAGTGAGTTAAAAAATGTAAGAGTTTTGGGGCCTATTAGAAATTATACTCAAGTGGAAATCTCAAAAACAGATGCTTATCAATTAGGAATTCATCCTCCTGTTAGAGACTCTGGAGATTTAGAAGGAGCAGAGGAAGTAGAAATTGTAGGTCCAAATGGTTCTATTAAGAAAAAAAGTGCCATTATTGCAACAAGGCACCTTCATTTAACAGAACAAATGAGAAAAGAGTATGGTTTAGAGGATGTAGAAGAAGTTAGTGTAGAAAAGATAGGGGAAAAGGGAGTCGTATTTAAAAATGTAAAATTAAAAGTTCAGGACAAATCAGCTCTAGAACTTCATTTAGATACAGATGATGCTAATGGATCACTTCTAAAAACAGGGGATACTCTAACAGTTATTAAGTAGCAGTACTATTTTTTAGTTTTTCATCGAAAACTAAATCACTATCTGTAGGCTCAGTACCTTTAATAAAGTACATGAGCTTTTTTTTGGTATCTGCTTCAGTGGCAGGTCTTCCAGAAATTGGATTTACTAATACAGTAGAAATATTCTCGGGAATCTCATACCAACTATCACCTTTTTCTTTTAAATATCCTTCCATAGAATTTAACCAAATATTTTGAGAATACTTGTACTCATTAGATTTTAAGGTAGTATTATCATCATAGCCTACCCAAACTGCAGTTAATAAATCAGAATTATAACCAATATTCCAGTTATCCGTATCTGTAGTTCCACTTTTTAAAGCATACTTATGAGTCATTTTAGGTGCAATACCAAGAGCCGTTGGATAGTTATAATCTACATAGTCTTGATCATAAGTTCCAGTAAGCATATTGTTTAGAATGAAACATAAGCTTTTATTTAGAACAATTTTTTTCTTTTCTTTGTATTCATACAAAACATTTCCATCTTTATCTTCGACTCTTTTGATTAAATGAGGTTTTACCTTATATCCAAGATTTGCAAAGGTAGAGTAACCTCCAGCCATCTCAAGTAATCCAATTTCATTAGTTCCCAAAGCAAGAGATGGAATTCTTTCAAGTTTTGATTTGATTCCTACCTTTTTGGCAGTATTAATTAAAGCATCTTCCCCCAAAAATAAATGAGTTTTAATAGCATAAATATTTTCAGAATAAGCAATAGCAGTAGCCATAGAAATAGGTTTGTTTCCATAGGTATCATTATTATTCTTAGGAGTATACGTTTGGTTGTTTTCAAAATTAAAGGTGGTCTTTTCACTAGTAAAAGAAGTAGAAGAGGTGAAACCATTTTCTAAAGCAGTGTAATAAAGATATGGTTTCATAGTAGAACCTACTTGTCTTTTTGCATCAATTGCCCTATTATACGATGATTCATTGTAGTTTTTACCACCGGCAAGAGCGAGTATTGATCCGTTATTTGGATTCATCATAACAGCTGCTACTTGAGCTTTAGAAGATTCTGGAATGGACTCTTGAATTGATTTTTCTAAAGTAGATTGTGCTTCTAAATCTAGGGTTGTATAAACTTTTAGACCATTTGCTTCAATTAAAGACCTAGGAATTTCCTCGATACTTTCTAATTCTTTCATAACTGCATCATGATAATACATTACCGTAGATAAATTTTCGATACTTTTTTCCCCTACAATATTTAAAGGTTCATTATAAGCTGCTATTTTTTCATCTTCCGTTATGATCTTGTTTTCAACTAAAGAATTTAAAACAAGTTCTTGACGCTTTTTTGCAGTTTCAAAGTTCACTAGAGGAGAATAATTAGAAGGAGATTTAGGAATTCCTATAATCATAGAAGCCTCTGCTAATGATAAATCTTTCGCACTTTTATTAAAGTAAAAGTTAGAAGCATTTTCAATTCCATACATTCCATGACCGTAATTGATAGTATTTAAGTATCCTTCCAAGATCTCATCTTTTGTATAATCATTTTCAATTCGAATGGTATACCACATTTCATCCCATTTTCTTTTCCATGTTTTATCAAAATCCAAAAATAAGTTTTTTGCATATTGTTGGGTAATGGTAGAGGCACCTTGTTTTGTTTTCCCACTCGTAATATTAATCATACTAGCCTTTGCAATTCTTAAGTAGTCAAATCCATTATGTTTATAAAAGTGTTTATCTTCTGTATAAATAGTAGCTTCTTTGGCGTATTTTGAAATGTTTTTTAATGATACCCATTCTTTAGTTTCATTTCCCTGAAAGTATAACTTTTTTTTGTTATCGTATAATAATATATTATTAGCGTCAGTAATTTTTAGGGTAGGAGTTGATTTTAAATAAAGAAATAAAATACCTTTAAATAGAAAATAGAAGATACCAACAATCAGTAAAATTTTTCCTGTTTTTTTAATAAATCTCATCAAATCTCCTCCTTCTAAAGTTAGTATGAAAATTTTAAAATAAAAATATGTATGAAAATTAAAGGAAAACTTAAGAATGACCATTTTATAATTAATTAGATAACAACATCTTCAATTTGTAATTCTAAGAAGAATATGATATACTTTTGACATATTTTTAGGAGTAGTTTATGAAGAAAAATGCCATAGTAAAAATAGAATCAAAAGACAGTACCCTACAAGAAAAAGTAGAAATAGAGATAAAAAATGGTAAAATAAATTATTTAGAAAATAATAAAACGGTTGTTTTGATAAATTTAGAAAGTCAAACATTAATAAGAGAGAATTCTGAACTATATATGGAATTAGATTTAAAAGAGGGGAAAGGAAATATTTATATTAAAAATTTACAAAAAAATATAACAGTTCTACTAAAGCTTAAAAAAATAGATATCGGTAAGAATAAAATAGTGATACAATATGAGATGGAAAAGGAGTTATATTCTTATCAATTAGAAATGGAGGATTAAGATGAGTATTATAAAGAATCTAGAAAAAGATATATATGACTTAATAAAAGAAGCAGGCTACGAAGTGGAAAGATTTATACTAAAACCTTCTGATAGACCTGATCTAGGAGATTACCAAATTAATGACTGTATGAATCTTGCTAAAATATACCATAAAAATCCTAAAGAAATAGCAGAGGATATTAAGAAAAAATTGGAATCAGATGATAGATTTACTAATATTAATATAGCAGGACCAGGATTTATTAATATTACTTTATCAAACTCTTTTTTAGTTCAAGCAGTGAATCAAATGAATCAGAATTTTTATAATAATATTGATAAACAAGAATACAAAAAAATTATTCTAGATTATGGTGGTGCGAACGTATCAAAAGCACTACATGTTGGTCATTTAAGAAGTGCTAATATTGGTGAGGCCCTAAAACGTTTAGCAAACCTGTTAGGATGTGAAGCAATTAGTGATGCTCATTTAGGAGATTATGGAAGACCTTTAGGACTTGTATTATTAGAAATTAAAAAGAGATATCCTAATTTGGAATATTTTAATCCAAATTATGAGGGGAATTATGAGAAAATATCGCTTCCTATTACCAATGAAGATTTAGAAATGATCTATCCTATCGCTAGCCAAAAAGCTAAAGAGGATATCGAATATTTAGAAGAGGCTAGAATCATGACGTTAAAAATTCAAAATCACGAAAGAGGAATTTATGATTTATGGAAAAAAATAGTAGGTATTTCCAAAGAAGCGATTAAAAAGATCTATGATATATTAAATGTTTCTTATGATTTATGGAATGGTGAGAGTGATGCAACCCCATATGTTTCGGAATTATTAGAAATTTGTGAAGAAAAGAAAATTATCACTGAAAGTGATGGTGCTAAAATAATTGAAGTAAAAGAGGAGACAGAAACTTCCCCTATGCCTCCTTTATTATTAGTAAAATCCAATGGGACAATTTCTTACGAAACAACTGATTTAGCAACCATCATCCAAAGAAAAAAAGAAATTAATCCAGATGAAATTTGGTATTTGGCGGACGAAAGACAAGCTCTACATTTTGAACAAGTATTTAGGGCTACTAAAAAGGCAGAGTTAATCGATTCAAAAGTGAATTTAGAGTATATTGGATTTGGAACTATGAATGGAGAAGATGGAAAACCGTTTAAGACAAGAGATGGTGGAATTATGTCATTAAAATCTTTAATTAAAATGGTAAAAGAGGAAACAAAAAAGCGTATAAATTACGATATAGTTCCACAAGATAAGGTAGAGCATACAGTAGAGTTAATAGCGATTGCTACACTAAAATATGCAGATTTTATTCCATATCGTACAACAGATTATATTTTTAATCCCTCTAAATTTTCAGAAGTAGAAGGAAAAACGGGACCCTATTTACTTTATTCGACTATTAGAATGAAATCATTATTAGAACATGCTAAAGAAATAAAACAAGAAACTTATCATGTCCTACAAGATGAAGCATCGAGAAATATTATTTTAACCTTACTAAAATTACCTAATGTTTTAACTAAGTCATTTGAAATAAAATCTCTAAATGAAATTGCAGAGTATTTATATATCTTAACTAATAAATATAACAAATTTTATATGGAAAATAAAATATTAAATGAAAAGAATCATAATTTACAGGAATCATGGTTAGTATTAACTAATATAGTATATAGAATGAATTTATTGCTACTAGATGTACTGGGAATAAAAGTACCAGAAAAAATGTGAAAACTATTGTAATTCAAATCAATCTATGTTATAAGTTTATTTGTATTTGAATAAGTGATACAAATAAGTACATTTATGCATATAATGCTTTAATTAAGGAGGATTATCATGGATATTAAAAAAATGCCAAAAGAAGAGTTGGAACTATTATCAAATAAGGATATAACTTTCTATTTATTAGATAATAGTAAAAAATCAATAAATACAGCTAATTTATTTAAAGAAATAATAAAGTTATTAGGGCTACCAAAATCAGACTTTGAAACAAAAATAGGAGATTATTATACAGCACTTGCTACTGATAAAAGATTTATCTTGTTAGATGATGGAACCTGGGATTTAAGAAGCCGTCATACCTCGGATAAAGTAGTAAAAATAGTAGATAATGAAGAAGAAGAGGATGAAGAACTACCTAAAGAAGAGGTTCAAGAGGAAATAGAAGAAGACAATTATGATGATAATGATGATACAGATGACGTTTATGATAAAGAAGAAGATTTAAAAGACCTAGTAGTAATTGATGAGGATGAACTAGAATTAGAAGAATAATTCTAGTTTTTATATGAATAATATGTTATAATAGCAATGATTAAAAGGAGGCGGAATAAAAGTGATTGATAGATTGGAGACAACTTTAAAAAGGTATCAGATGATTGAAGAGGAATTAACGAAACCAGAAGTATTAAGTGACATTGGAAAGACAACTAAACTATCGAAAGAGTTATCCGAAATAGAAGAGTTGGTAAGTTGTTATAAAAAGTATAAAAAAGTCATTCATGATATAGATGAAGCAACAGAAATGCTAAAGGATGAGGAACTAGGAGAAATAGCAAGAGAGGATCTAAAAAGCCTACAGCAGCAAAAAGAAGAATTAGATAAACAATTAGAAATATTACTAATACCAAAGGATCCTAATGATGGAAAAAATGTAGTAATAGAGATTAGAGGAGCTGCTGGAGGAGATGAGGCGAATATTTTTGCAGGAGATTTATTTAGAATGTACACTAGATATGCAGAAAAATGCGGTTTTAGCTATAAGGTCTATAATGCTATAGAAAGTTCAGCAGGAGGATATAGTCAAATAGAATTTATCATTAAGGGAGATAATGCCTATTCAAAATTGAAATATGAAAGTGGATCTCACAGAGTCCAAAGAGTTCCCGTTACAGAATCAAATGGAAGACTTCAAACTTCAACAGCTACCGTATTAGTAATGCCTGAGGTTGATGATGATGTAGAAATAGAGATAAACCCTAATGATTTGAGAATTGATATTTATAGATCCAGCGGATGTGGAGGACAAGGCGTAAATACTACAGATTCAGCAGTAAGGATTACTCATTTACCAACCAATACTGTGGTTACTTGTCAAAATGAAAGAAGTCAAATCCAGAATAAAGAACAAGCCATGAAAGTGCTTAAAGTTAGACTTTATGAGCAAAAGTTACAAAAACAAGAAGAAGAGCAAGGCGAACAAAGAAGAAGTAAAATAGGTACAGGAGATAGAGCAGAAAAGATTAGAACTTATAATTATCCACAAAATAGGGTAACTGATCACAGAATAGGATTTACTACAAAACAGTTAGATCGTGTTATGGATGGAGACTTAGAAGATGTGATTAACGCCCTAATTTCAGAGGATCAGAAAAGGAAGTTAGAAGGAAATGAAGAATAATATCATAATAGATTGTGTAAAAACAACTCCCTTTTTTGCAAAATTTTTGAATCAATTTATTTGTGAAGAGTGTTTTCACCTAAACCCCATACTGGAGGAAAGGGATAAGAAAACGGAAATTTATTCAGAATCAAAACAACCATGCAATTATTGTTCTAAAAAAACAATGCAAATTTGTGTAGGGGATAGAGAACTTACTAAAGCTATCTTAGAAATCAGTGAGAATAACACCCCAGAGCAAGAAAAAACTCTGCAAATAATAAAAAAGTCTAGGAGTAGAAAAAATAAATGAGAGTAGAAGATCTATTAATTTTTGGTAAAAAATATTGTCATTCAGATCATGTGAAAATTTTACTTGCAGATTTATTAGAATTGAATCCCCTAGAATTATTAAATTATTTAGAGGATATCGTAGAAGAAGAAAAGTGTAAAAAATTCGAGGAAATGATTTTGTCTTTAAATAGTGGAAAACCTCTTCAATATGTAATTGGTAGTGTTAATTTTTATGGGAATCGATTTTTAATTAATGAAAATGTGTTAATACCAAGATTTGAAACAGAGGAGTTAGTAGAAAATACCTGTACATACATAGAACAAAATTTTCCTGAGCAAGTAAAAATACTAGATATTGGCTGTGGAAGTGGAGTAATTGGTTTAACCATAAAGAAAAGATTTCCAAATGCAGAGGTAGATTTATTAGATATCAGCGAAACAGCTTTAGAAGTGGCTAAAGAAAATGCAAAACGGCTTCATTTAAATGTAGGGTTTATACAAAGTGATACTTTTGAACATGTAAACAAAAAATATGATGTCATCATTAGTAATCCCCCATATATTAAAATAGATGAAGAAATAGAAAATATTGTAAAAGAAAATGAACCACACATTGCTTTATATGCTGGATTAGATGGATTAGATATTTATAAAAAAATACTGGAAAATATTTCAATCTATTTAAATCATAA
>CAJUJA010000003.1:0-19805 GCA_910586635.1 uncultured Bacilli bacterium
CATTTTGTGGAACAAGAGTAAATAACAATATATTAATTTGTCAAAAATTTTTTTTAAAGGGTTTGGGAATTTTCCAACAATAGAAAACTTTGCGGGAGTAAGTTTTCAGTGCTGGCTAGGACAATAAATTTAACTTTGTTGAAATATTACTTTTTAAAATCTTTAAATCTTTTCTTAAAATCACATCAAAAAAACTTTGCTTAATCATAAAGGTTTAAACAAAGTTTTAAATTCTAGTCTTTTTTTTTACTTAAAATTACTCTAAATTAGTATAAATATATTCTCTAATAATTATTTTTTCAGCCCGGCTTTTTATATTATTCATAAGTCCTATCCATAGAATTTGATTATCATTTTTAAGTTTTTCATTAATGTTTTCTTTTTCAGCCAGTGAAATAATTAGTTCATTTACTTTCTCTTTAACTAAATTTTCAAGCTCATAAAGATAAGTATTTAATTGTTCTTTCATTAATAATTCAGTATATAATCCTCTATTATATTCCTTTAAATATCTTAATTTTAACAACCCATATTTACCAATGTTGTATTGTTTTCCTTCTTTTAATTTTAAATTTGGTAATAGATAATCACCGATTTTAGTGTAACTAATACTCATAACATTTCTCCATTTCTTTCTATTTATTTGGCTTTAATTGTTATACATTTATTTGTTACACTTTGATCATCGCCACCTCCGGAATTAATATGATTAGATACCAAAATCACATTAGGATCCACTCCTAAGTTTTTTATTTTTGCAATTCTCTCATCCTTTGGCAAACTGGTATCTCCCGTTCTAGTTAACTCTGCAGGAATTCCCAATTCCCTTAACCTATTATAAATATACTGTGCTGATTGTAAATTAAAATCTTTCTCATAAATATTTCCATTGATAGCACCTGGATCACTTCCTCCATGGCCAGCATCAACAATAACCTTTTTAGCTACTCTGTCATACATTTTTATCACCTATACTAATTTATGTTTTTCCACAATTATTGTGAATAAATCCTTTATACTCCCATAGTCATTCCATGAAAACGCAAGTAACACTTTCTTATGATATCAATAGGGACTACAGTAAAAGCCAACAATAAGGTCACTTCAAATTCCTGTAATGTAAGTCCAAATGAACGAAATAACTCCCCACCAAAATAAATAATATAAAGTTGAACTATAACAACAAATAACATTACTATTAGAAATATTTTATTTTTCCATAAATCAGAAATAAGGTTAATACTACTACTACGAGCATTAAAACTATTAAAAATTCCCATGAATATAAACAAGGCAAAAAATGCTGTCATTAAATATTTATTATTCACATCATATCGATATAAAGAGTGAATCCAAGAACTTTTCAAAAAGAAGAAACATAACAACGCAGAATATGCACCCGTAATTAATATTTCTCCATACATATATGAGTTCATAATACTCTCATCCCTTCTTTTAGGAGCTTCTTTCATATACTTCATTAGGGGAGGTTCAAAAGAAAAAGCAATTCCTGCAAGTGTATCCATAATCATATTAATCCACAACATTTGAATGACTGTAACAGGGGATTCCACTCCAATAAATGGTCCTATAATCGATAAACTAATCGCACATAAATTAATCGTTAACTGGAAAATGATAAATTTTCTAATACTCTTAAAAATGGTCCTTCCATATAATATCGCCTTCGAAACGGAATTAAAATTATCATCTAATATTACAATATCGCTGGCTTCCTTTGCAACTTCTGTTCCACTCCCCATAGCAAAACCAACATCGGCTTTTTTCAGAGCTAGAGAATCATTTACCCCGTCCCCTGTCATACCCACTACTAAATTCATCTCTTCTGATAGGCGTACCAATCTACTTTTATCTTGGGGAAGACTTCTGGCAATAACCCTTAAACGAGGAATTATCCCTTTTACATCCTCGTCACTCATATTGTTCAATTCATCACTAGTAATCACTAGATCTGTATCATTCGTTATTATTCCTACTTCTTTGCCAATATTTTCGGCAGTTTCCTTATTGTCCCCAGAAATCATAACTACCTGTATTCCAGCATTTTTTACAAGTTCAACCCCTTCTCTTGCTTCTTTTCTGACTTCATCCTTAATATACAAAGCTCCAATTAAAGTTAAATCGTTCATCTTTCTATACTCATAACCATCATAATAAGCAAGGATAATTACTCGAATTCCCCTCTTTGTCATATTAGAAATTTTATATTTTAAACTCCTCATTCCTGATAAGGGGATCTTTTTTCCCGCTTCTGATAAATAATACTTACATAGAGGTAAAATTTTTTCTGGAGCTCCCTTAATATAATTTATCTTTCTTCCTGTATCAACTAAAGCTGATGAGTATTTATTCTTACTATCAAAGCTAACACGATCTAATACTTTATACTTTAAGATAGAATCAGTTTTAATAAATTCTAAAACTGCCTTATCTGTAATATTTCCACCAACTACTATTCGTTCTTGATTATAATGACTACTATTATTATATAGACAATTATGTTTTAAATGAGTATGAAACTCTTTATAAGAAATCAACTCCATTTCTGATTTATATTCTCGTAAAGAACCACTTAAAAGTCCAGCTACTTCCAATTTTCCTTTAGTTAAAGTTCCCGTTTTATCAGTAAATAAAATATTCAAACTTCCTGCTGTTTCTATTCCTACTAATTTTCTTACTAAAACATTATTCTTTAACATTCTTTTCATATTAGAGGAAAGTACCAGGGTAATCATCATAGGAAGCCCCTCTGGTACAGCAACTACTATAATGGTAACACTTAAAGTTAATGCATATAAAACAATAGGAAATATCACATGAAAATTAGTAATAGTTTCAACAATCAACTTCATATTAAAGTGATTTTGAACTACTACCTCAGAAAATAAATAAGAAAAACTGACTAAGAAGGCCCCACAATACCCTATTTTACTAATCACTTTAGCTAGTTCATGAAGACGACTTTTTAAAGGACTATCCTGTGTTTTTTCTTGAAGCTCCTTATTCATCTGTCCATAAAAAGTTTCATCACCGACCTTTTGTACCTCCATATAGGCTTCCTTTGAATAAACAACAGTACCCCTAAAAACCTTTTTATCCCCCTTAGAATCTTTATAAACCTCTTTAGTCTCGCCATTTAAACTAGATTCATCAACTGTAATTTCCCCTTCTACAATCAAACCATCTGCAGGTATCTTATCCCCTGTTTGCAAAAGCACTAAATCTCCAACTACTAAATCATCAATACCAATTTCTAATACTACTCCTTCTCTTTTTACCTTACATTTAATTTTAGATGATTCCTCCTGTAACCGTTCAAATGCCATTTCACTTCCATATTCTGATACACTAGAAATGAAAGACGCAACAAAAATTGCAATCACAATTCCTAACGTTTCAAACCAATCAAAATCTTGAAACAAAAAGATAGTCTTAATTGCTAAAGCAATCAATAAAATTTTAATGATGGGATCCCCTAATGTCTCGATAAATAATCTAAAAAAGCCATCCCTTTTTTTTGTACTAATTTTATTTGTACCATATTTTCTTCTACTCTCTTCTACTTCCTTTTGTGTTAATCCTTGCTTCATTCCCTTCCTCCTATCCTCCTACAAAAAGGTATGAAGGAGTTGTCCAAGTTATGCAAAAAATAACATAAGTTCCTACAATCTAATGAAAATACCCTATGTAAACTCAGTCAATTTTATTGCATAAAACTTGATAATATGTTACTATGAATATATCAATATAAGGAGGAAAATATGAAAAACGAAACAAAACGAAATGGTATCATCATAGGTGCATTATTAATTACAATAGCTCTAATGACAGTAGGATATGCAGCTCTTGCAACACAATTAACCATTAATGGTACAGTTAGTACAGAAGATGCAAATTGGAATATTGAATTTACATCGATTACTAAAAATAATACCTTATCCACTGCGGGAGTAGCAGAAGTAAGTGCTCCAACAGCATCAGGAACCGCAGCATCATTCAATGTAAGTCTTGCAAAACCAGGAGAAAAAATGGTATACGATGTAGTAGTTAAAAACAGCGGTACAATTGATGCAGTATTTAAACAAATGAACGGTGTAGATGAAATTAATAGTGCTACTCCTACTAGTATTACTTATACAGTACAAAGATTAGATACCGATGACTCTGTTTTAACTGGAGAAGGAGATTTATTGAATGGAGAAACTCATAAATTTAGGGTAACTATTGAATGGGCTGCATCATCAACTGAAACCCCAACTACTGCAGCAACTAAAACTGGTACAATCTATTTTGATTATCAACAAAAGTAGAGTAATTTAAATTAGGTGATTTTATGAAAAAAAGGAATAAGTTCCATAACTTTATTATAATTAGTATTTTCTATTTAATGATACTATTAATTATAAGGATTACTTATTCTTTTTTTAATGCGGATTTTTCACCTAAAATTGAAGCAGGAAACTCTAAAAAATCATTCTCATATAAGACAAGCTATATTTTACAACAAAAGAAAAAGGAGAAAAATAGCTATCTATACCATTTTATCCCTACCCTTACCTATCTAGGAACCTCTATAACCGACGGATGGAAATTATATGTAAAGGTTCCCTTTGATACAGAAATAATAGGATGTTATCATGCCTCTACATGCATCGTAGAAGGAGAAACTCTTACTATTACTAATCTAGCTAATAATAAAAAGTTAACACAAAAAAATAATTCAATTACGATGGGATTTAAAATGAAAACGAATCAAGCAAACTATAAATTTGAGACGATTGGTGCCAGCTTCTCATCTGAACTAGCAGATTCTAATAGGCAGGATAATTCTCCTACAAAAAATATAGAGAAAACAACTTTAATAACTCCTAAACTATCTATTACTGGTGGATGGGACAAATTAACTACCTATAAATTTGAAGTAGAAAATCACTCAAACAATATAACTCTTATATCATGGAATGCAAAATTCATATTTCCAGAAAACACTACCATTAACAGTATTTGGGGTGGATCTTATCAATATGATATATCTAGCAAAACCCTTACCATCCAAAATCCAGATTGGGATGATACACTTTCTCCTTCAAAAACTACAGAAATTAATATGCATATTACTACCGATACCTATCCATATACTCCAAAAATTGGTGAATTTATAGGAATTACAGAAACAGGCGATACAATAAAAGCAGATATACAAATAGGAGGGGATTCTTCATGAGAAAATTCGAATCAAAAACAATCATTATATACCTTTTTCTCATTTCATATACACTGTTTATCAATACCATTGGTTATAAAGATTACCATAATATAGTGAATATCATCATCACTCCAATCTTTTGGTTTCTATTATTTTTAATTTCATATTGGATAAATCATGGGTTTAAAGAAAGAATAAAGTTCCAAACTACTAAACTACAAACCATTTTTATTATCATAACAATATATTTAATACTATACTTTCTATTAGGTCTTTTCCTTGGTTATTCCAAAAGTATTTATAGTCATTCTATTCTAGGAATAGCTAAAAATATTTGGATCTATCTCATACCAATTTTCTTTATTGAATATATTAGAAAAACATTAGTGAATCATACCACAGGTATTTTATACGACACAGTAGAAGTAATATTGTTTTCCCTCATTAGTATAAATCTCTATTCTACCCTAAACAGTACCTCGTATTCCATTTTATTTAAAAATATCTCCTCTGTAATAATTCCCACAATTACTACTAACATATTACTAACTTACTTATCAAGAACATGT
Source organism: uncultured Bacilli bacterium (assembly GCA_910586635.1). Lineage (GTDB taxonomy): Bacteria > Bacillota_I > Bacilli_A > RF39 > UBA660 > UMGS995. The sequence continues at coordinate 5,797 of CAJUJA010000003.1, forward strand.
GGATACTATGGAACTCTTTTTTACAGAATCCCACAGATACTGGTAAATATTACTCTACCAATTCTTCCATCTACAAATTGGTATTATCATTCAGTATCTGGAATCTTACTACCTTTAGTTACCTTTATTTTTGTTAAAAACATTCATAATAAAATTGAATTGACTGAACCACGTAGAATCCTAAGAAAAAATAGTAGTCTAAAATTAATCCCCATTTTAATTCCAATTCTATTTATTATTTGTTTTGTAACAGGAGTATTCAAATATAAACCGATCGCCATTCTTTCTAATAGTATGCATCCGGTATTTAATAGAGGAGATGTAGTTGTAATTCAAAAACTAAAAAAAAACGACTTAAAGAAGATAAAAAAATATGATATAATCGAATATATACTAGATAATGATATCATCACCCACCGAATCATTCACATTGAAGAGCATAACAATAAAAAGAAACGATACACCACTATGGGGGATAATAATAATGCCCCAGATATAAAAAAGGTAGATGAAGATCAAATTTTAGGAAAAGTAATATTCACAATCCCAAAAATTGGCTATCCAAGTATCTGGTTAAATGACTTTTTTACAAATAATAAAAAGATAAATGTAGAAACAGGAAAGTAGGAGGTACCTAACAATGGAAAAAAAAGAAAGAAAACATCATACCCTTAGACTATGGGTTAGAATCACTATGGCACTCATTATCACTTCTGGAATTTTCTTATCCTTACTAGGTATTTATTTAGGATCGGTAATAAAAAAACCAGAGGAAAATAAAAAAATATACAACTCTACCATTAATAAAAATGTTGCTTATAAAGTTTATCTATTTAACAATAACTTTGTAGATAAAAACGAAATGGATTCTAATCAAATCTATATTGCAGATTTAGTAAGGAATATAAAATTCAATTTTATGTACACTTACTCAGGAACAAATAGGACTAATTTAAACTATGCTTATTCAGTAACAGGAAAATTATATGGAGAAAACGTAAATAGGGAAACGGGAAGTAATGAAACAGTCTGGGAAAAAAGTTATGATTTAATAAAAGAAACAAAAAAAGATATAAAAAATAGTTCAGGTTTTAATATTACTCAAAATTTAGATATCAACTATCCCAAATATCAAGAGGAGGTAAATAACTTTAAAAAAAGATTTGGGATGAGTTTAACAACAAAACTTCAAGTTACTATGAATATCAAAATTACTGGTGGTTATCAAGGAAAAACGATAGATAAAACAGATAAAATCGTATTTAATATTCCTTTAGGTGTTCAAGCGTTCTCCATTACAGAAGACTATCAGAAGCAAAACAGCATAGCCCTTTATGATGATAGTAAAACAATGAAAGTAACCTATTCTATATATACAAAATCGTGTATCGTAGTTATGATCATTTCTATTATTCTATTTATCTTAACCTTTAAATTAATCTTTAATATTAAACCCAAAAGTCAATATACAAAAACACTAAATAAAATCTTGAAAACATATGATCAAATTATTGTAGAAGTAGAATCCCCTGTAAAGGAAAAAGGATATCACATAGTGCTTGTAAAAAATTTTGATGAGATGCTTGACTTAGAAGAAGAGTTACGAATTCCTATCATCTTTTATGAAAATACATATAAATATAGAGCCATATTTACCATTACCTATAACGATACTATTTATAAATATATTTTAAGAAACAAACGATAATTGAATACAAAGAAAACATACATCTACCTTAAGGTTCAATTTAGGAAAAAATAACCTTAAGGTTATTTTTTTGTTAAGGTTATTTTTGTCTTTCGCTCTTTTCCATCCCGAGTATAAGTTAATTCAATAGTATCTCCTGGTTTATTTTTATATAATTCATATCTTAAATAAGCAGTATCTTTAACTTCAATATTATTTAATTTAGTAATGACATCTCCAGGTTTTAAATCGGATTTTGCTGCCCCTGTATTCTTAGTAATCTCTATGACTACAACACCTTGTTTAATGTTACTATCTATCCTAATATTATTACTATATAAATTCGCTGAATCATCGACATTTGCCATTGAAATTCCTAACATAGGCCATTCTATTTTTTTATTATTCTCTAAATCATCTATATGTGCCATTGCAATTTCTATTGGAATTGCAAATCCCATTCCTTCAATTTCATCCTGAACCAATTTCATAGAATTTACTCCAATTACTTCTCCATTTACATTCAATAAAGGACCTCCACTATTTCCTGGATTAATAGCCGCATCTATTTGTAAGACTTTCATAACCCAGTCACTACTAGCAGAATTAGAAACATTCACAGAAACCATTCTATCTTTACCTGATAGAATTCCAGAAGTCACAGTTCCACGATATTCATAGCCCATAGGAGAACCTACTGTAAATACCGTATCCCCTACTTGAACATTTTCAGAGTTCGCTATAGTTGCCGTTTGTAAAACTTTACCTTTATCAATGGTAAGTACAGCAATATCTAAATACTCATCTCCACTAACAACCTTAGCCTCTACTTCTTCATCATTAGACATTACAACTACTACTTTATCACAATTATTGATTACATGATGATTGGTCATAATATAACCATGTTTATCATCTGTTTTATAGACAAATCCAGTACCAGTGGAGTATTTTTCCTCTCCCTTATATGACTGAATCATAACAACAGCATCATAAACTTTAGAAATAGAAGTTGCCAAGGATGTTTTCTCATAAACCTTAGGGCCCTTACTGGTACTTCCTACAACAGATGTATCTGCATTTTTTAAAATTGGTGTCCATTTCAATAAACAAACGGTAACCAAACCTCCAACTACAAAAGAAAATATTACTGTTAAAATTAATTTACTATTACTATTATTTTTCTTACTATTCATTATGATCTTTACTCCTTTCAATATTCTTTAATTCTTTCCAATTTAATGGGAATCCCATCTTTTTTAAGACATCCGTAATAGGAATTGTCTTTAGATTATATGCAAGTGTTTGAACAGCATTTTCTACTTCAATTACTAAGCTATTAAATTTCTCTCTTTCTAATAATTGCTTCATTATAATTAATAATGAAAAGGTGTCGTTTTTACCATATATATATTCTCCATCCTGTTTAGGAATTTTCAATAATTGATGATAAACAGTATCTGGAATCTGCTTTTGAGTTCTATTCTCATATAAAATATCCTCATGAGCACATAAGTTTCTATAATTTGCAAGAATTGGTAGATAAGTTTCAAACGTATCAGAATCAATATCATAAATACTACTAATTGCTCGTCTATCATCCTCTTTTAATATAGAATACATTTCACTGACAATTCCAAATGATAATACTTTTACTAAAATCCATAAAGGTATATATCCATAATTATCTGCATAATGTTGAGTGGCAGCATGTTGATTGCTGTTGATTCTAATTTGTCTTTTCATTTTCTTTAATAAATCATTAATTTGTCTTTGCTTACTGGGATTACTAGTGAAATTTTTTGAACGTAGATAATCTTTCTCACGGTATCCATATTTTTTAGATAATTGATACGAACTAATAGATTTAAAGTTATTTTCAATAATCAATAAATTTTTAAAGCATATATTTCGAAATGTTCTATCGAATAAAAACAAACTATATAACTCCTCTATTGTGGTACCCTCTTTATATGTCTTATCTTTCTTTAAAAATAAATGACGATACCCATTTAGAAAGAAATAATTTTCCCTTAATAATACTCTTTTTGCATATTCTTCATTATTTATGATTAAATTTTTAGATCGAAATATCTCTATTTGCTCATCCAGGGTTTTAAACTTCTTATCTAACATATTCTCACCTATTATAGATTATACCATAGAAATGATAATATAAATATGAAAATTTTATGAATTTTTATGCTATAATAAAAAAAGGAGTGATTTTATGCCTGCTACTGCTGCTCACGCATTTTTTGCAGAAGATGTCTATAAAAATCTAAAACCAAAAACACAAAAATTAATTAAAAGTGAGAAAAAATCTCTTCTGATGTTTGCACAAAGTACAGATTCTATGATGTTTTATAATCTTTTAAGCATAAAAAAAGGCAAAAAACTTAGAAAATTATCTCACATATTCCATACTGAAAAAGTTAATTTATACTTTTATAATTTAATCAATGATATAAACAAGAATCAATATTATCATGATCCTCAAACCTTATCCTTTCTATACGGACTTATATGTCACTACTGTCTAGATACCATCGCACATCCTTTTATTTTCTATAAAACAGGACGATATGAAAAAAACGAGAAAACTACACTTAAATACAACTCCCTTCATAATTATATGGAAACTTTTATCGATAATACCTTAATAAAGCAAAGAGGATTTCATAATAAAAAATTTAGTTTTAAAACTCTTTGTTTTGATTTTAAAAAATTTTCTAAAGAATTAGAAAGTACATTAGATAACAGTTTTGATACTACTTATCATATTAAAAACATGAGTAAAATATATTACCAATCATTAAAACAAATGTGTTTTATTCTACAAACTTTCCGAATTGATCGATATGGCATAAAAAAGTTTTTTTATAAATTAATAGACCATATCACACCAAAAACTATTATGAGATTAGAATCACTATCCTATTATAAAATCCTAGATCAATATGATTATTTAAATAAAGATAAAAAAAAATGGTATTATCCATCAGATAAAAAAATCTCTAGTAGAAAAGACTTCTTTGAACTTTATAAAGATGGAGTCAAAAATGCAGTTATGATTATTGAACAAATCAACGATTACTTCTATCACAATAAATCTATTGATATCAATCGTTTATTTCAAAATAAAAGTTATTTAACAGGTCTAGATTGTAATAAAAAGTTAAAACTTAGATTTTTTGAATTTTAGTATATTTCCCTATATTTATTCCATAATAAATGTAGGTGAATATTATGTTTTATAGATATGAAATTAAAAATAATGGAAAAGAAGATGTATTATATTTATATCTTACCATGACATATGAATTTTCTAAAGAATTGGGATCAAAAGAAAATCATAAAGAAATTACTAAGAGAACAAAAAACTTTATTAAAAATAATAGCATTGATTTCAAAGGAGATAAAGTTTATTTAGTAGTAGACGGGATTGTTATCAAAACAATCGAATTAAAACATGAAGAAGAAATTGAACAATTAGAGATGAAAAATGCTGAATATGGAAATGACCATTTAGTAACTGTAAAATTAGATAATAAAATTACAACAGAAATTACTTTGAAAGAATATTTATTGGGTATACTTTCTACAAATGCAATTAGTAATTTAGAATTAACCACCCTAAAAGCTCTTTGTGTCCTATATAGAACCTATGCCTATAAAATGATGAAGGAAAATCAACTAATCGAAGCTAGTAATCCATATCAGTTATATAAACCAATATCCTATTATAAAATGATATGGTTAAATGACTATCAAGAAACTTACAATAAATTAGAAAAAGCAATTCGTGATACAGAATGTCAGTTTGTATGTTATCATGATGAATATATCCTGCCATTTATCCATATTACAAATAACGGGAAAACAGAAGCAAGTAAAGACTATCCATATCTAGATAGCAGAACCAGTCTATGGGATTATGCATCTCCCTACTATTTAGAAATTAAAGATTATGACTATGAAGATATGAGTAAAATTTTAAAGATAGAGAAAAAGAAAGTAAAAGACATTTCCATCCTAGATGTAAGAGAAAAAAATCATATAGAAAGAATTAAAGTCGGAGATAACATCTTTCATGGAGATGAATTTAGAAATTTATTAGGCCTAAGATCTACAGATATTAACATGATTATTAATCCCACCTTTGTAAGATTTATTACCAAGGGATGGGGAAACAATCTTGGATTAAGTCAATTTGGTGCTAATGAAATTGCCAAAGCTGGATGTTCTCATATCGACATTATTAAATACTATTTCCCTAAAGTAAATATTAAAAAATATATATAAAAACAGAACTAGTATCACTAGTCCTGTTTATTTTTTTCTATCATAAACTCTAAAGCCTCATCAGAATCCTGATATAGTTCCACATAGGTAGTTAGAAATCTAGAATAAGCATCAATACTATCGCAAAAGTCATAAATTTCAGATATCTGATCAGAATTATATTTTTTCATGACTTCTTTAATATTAAATGATGATTTTTCTAAACTTTTTGCTAGACGAAGCATTTCATCATAAGATAAATTTCCTATCATGATAACAACTCCTCATCATCCGTTGAATTGTTTTTTAGTTGGTTTTGCAAAAAAGAGGCTACCTGAATAACGGGATTTTTATACTCATTAATCTCTTCTATAGAATTAAGACTATCATTATTTGTCCAAGAGTTTTTTAATTTTTCTAATATAGAAAATATATTATTTACTTCAGTTACATACTTTTCATAATCGCTCATTGCTTAACCTCCTTAAATTAAGATTACCTGGGAACCATTTTTTAAATCTGTTTCCGTCAATTTTAAATTCACATTATAGATATCTCCTGTTTCCTTACTATATAAGTTCGTATCTTCCTTCACCATATAACCATTATCAGAAAGATCAATAATCCCTTTTTCTATAATTTTCTTTATCGTTCCCATTGTTTTATTAACTGGAACAAAAACATCATACTCTTCCTCAATCAATGGGATAAAAACCTCTAGTAAAATTTTATTGTTATCCATATCTTCACCTCATTTATTCAACTACTAACTTAACTAATACTGCCTTTCCATTTTTGATAACATAACCAAATCCTTCAGGAATTTCTTCTCTAAGCTCCCTAGGGGTAGACAAAAGCTTAATTGAATACTGATCACTTACTCCATTACCAAGCCAAATACCCTGAGAATCATCAACAGAATTTTTATACCAATCCTCATATGCAAAGCCTTTCAACTTTTCTGATGAATCAACGATAATAAAATTATCTACATTATATTCTTTACTACTAGATAAAGCAGCTCCTACCCTTTCCTTATTTTCGTCATCTATTCGGTTTAAAAAGTTAGAAATACCAAAAATAATATACGTAGTTTTAGGAAATTCCTTTAAGGAAGAATCATTATAATCATTAGATTCATATACCTCCTTTTGTTGTTGATAATCCTGACCAATTTTACTAGCAATAGAATCAAAATTATTATTAATAAAATTTCCAATAACATCTTTACTACTAAATAATTTTGCAGCATCAATAACCACTAACTTTTGATATGGAATTTTAGAGACTAACTTAATAATTGCTTTTAAGAAACTCTTTTCACCATAAAAATCTAGCGCTGTAATAATAGAAACTGGATTATCTTTGAAATTAAATGTAGCAATACTTAAATCACTTTTAGCAATACCAATAGGTAGATAAGAAAGATTTCCTATTTTCTCCTCTACATGATCTATGGTAACAACCTCTGGTAGGACAGGTATTCGCATGGCATAATCACTACAAATACTTCTAAGTCTGGTAGAAATCACCTTGATATAATCAGATAATTTTTCTGGCTGATATGGATAAGCAGTTTGAAATTCATATACATGATCTATCTCAACCAAACCTCTTCCATATACCTTAGAAGGAACCTTTTTTCCTACATTAGGTATTACGTCACTATAATCAGACGCATCATTAAATTGTAAAGAGATATTTTGTTTAAAGTTTTGCCTTAAACGATATCTAACAGCGTTCGTACTACTAGTTGTTAAAATAAAGAGAACCCCATACTTAGTACCTTCACGACTCAATTGGATCATAATATCCTCATAATCTTCATATAACTCCGCAAAAGACTCATAATTATTAATAATAATAGTAATCATAGGAATTTTTCTATTACTGTGTTCCATGTAGAAACTATAGGATCCATTATAATCCGCAAATAACTTTTTTCTATCTTCAATGACCTGAAGAACCATTTTAAACAGATTTTCTATTTTTTCAGAATCATTTTGGGATAAAATTCCACCTATTTGAGGTGCCTTTTCAAACATTCTTAAGGTCTCTGCACCGAAATCTAAAATGTAAAAATTAATCTCATCGGGATTATAATTCGTAATGGCGGAATATAAAATACTAGATAATAATAACTCCTTACCTGAACCAGTTGAACCAAATAATATAGTATTTCCACCATCCAGTAATGATAAGGTTAGTAAATATTGTTTTTGATTATCTGGATCATCATATTCCCCAATCACTAATTCCATATTGCTATTTGATTGATAATGATATTTTTTCTTTAATTGTTCTATATAAATAAAGTCTGGAATCCTATCAAGCCATAACTGCGGAATGACAATATCCTCAGCCTTTGCCGTATTGATAATATACTTTACAATATTAGGTAACTCTTCTCCTTGTGAATCTACTTGAACCTGATTTTCTACAGTATCTAGGGACTTTATCACATTTCCCACGTGATCAATAAAATCAACATCCGTATCAACTCTTTTTTTTCTTTTCTCTGTTGGGTAATATTGAGCCCCTGTCCATGCTGATTGTCCTAAGGCAAATAATTCGTTGTATCCTACTTGCAAATAAAATCTTCCTGGGTTTTTTAAGGCAGCAGCATCTGGACACTTAATCATATCCATACTATCTGCTCTATCTTGAACCTTTAAACAGATTTTAAATTTAGAGTTAGACCAAATCTGATCATCGACAACCCCTGCCGGTTTTTGGGTTGCTAAAATCAAATGGACTCCCAAACTACGTCCAATACGAGCAGTGGATATCAATTGATCCATAAAATCTGGTTGTTGACTTTTTAATTCTGCAAACTCATCCGAAATAATAAATAGATGAGAAATAGGTTCTTCAACCCTCCCTTCACGAAATAGTCGTTGATATTTGTAAATATCTATTGTACTTTCATTTAAAGTATCCCTTGCCTTATTAAACATTCTTTGACGCCTTCTAAGCTCACTTTGAATAGACGACAACGCCCTATTCATTTCAATCGTATCTAAATTGGTAATAGAACCTGCTAAATGGGGTAGTTTCACATTATTTTCCTTATTCTGAAAAACACCAGCTAAACCTCCACCTTTATAATCAATTAAAACAAAAGACACCTCATATGGATGAAAATTAACGGCCATAGATAAAATATAAGAAATAATCAATTCACTTTTTCCAGAACCTGTCATACCAGCTACTAATCCATGTGGTCCATAAAATTTCTCATGTAAATCTAGTTTAAATTGATCTCCATTTTTATCAACACCAATAGGAACCTGTAAAGACTTCGTTGGATCATTTACTTTCCAACGATTTAAAATATTTAATTGTTCTATCATTCCTACATTATACATATCTAAAAAAGTAACTGCATCTGGTATATTCTTCTCTGCCTTTTCAATCTCTATTGGAATATTCGCTAATATCTTAGCATATCGAAACATATCTAAATTAGAATCAAAGTCAGCAACAAATTCTTTCTGTTTTTTAGACACTAACTCACTTTCAAATACCCCTGACTTTAAATCTCCGATACTAATAAAAGTCTTACATTCATTAGGTAAATTCGTAATTTTAGGACTAACAACCGTTAAGCTAAACCCTAAATTAACATCTTGAGAGGCTACATCCTTAATAATATCTAAATCCCTAACTGATTTATAATCATCTGTAATAAGAAAGTAATATGGCTTATATGAGGAATAATCCTTATCCTTTAATTGTCCATTTTCATCATTAAATTTACGATGCTGTAATTCTTTTTCTAAATGTAGAGAAATCTGCTTCATTTCATCATTATTAGTCGCAAAATACCTGATTGTTCTATCATTACTAAAACAATGTGGTAATACCTTTAAATAATCCCACAAAGAACTATTTTTCTGATTAGTAAACAATACAATTTTTAAATCATCATAACTATGAAATGCAATCATTTGAAGAATTAATCCCTCAATAAATTTTTGCTTTTGGCGTCCTTCTCCAATAATTGCTGTTACATAGTTTTTTACAAAGGATAGGGAAATTGGAACATCTACTAACATTCTAGATTCAGATGCCACTTTAAAAACAAAATCTTTTAAATCATCCTCATCCAAAGAAAACCTTTTTTGAGGAAAGGTAATATTTCCTGCAAGTTCTGTAGAACCAATACCCAATCTTAAATCTAGAAAATCTTCTTGATTAATTTCTCTTTCCCAAAGATTTCTTTTTTTGCTATCAATAATAGCCCTCACCGTATCTAACGGCAGATAATTATCAACCAAAATTTGTTTTTGTATTTTCATTTGTGCAACAATCTCTTGATGTTTCTGTTCCACATATTCAGTATATTTCTTTTGTCTTAGTGCTTCCCTTTTCTTTTGCTGTTTTTTTTGATACTTATCAGAAAGTAAGGGCCAAAGTAACATCGTCATCAACATACCAAAGGTCATAACCAAAGTAGGCATAGCACTACTTAACTTCATAGTCCCATTAATAACCCCTGATAAAGAGGAATACCCCATAACAACAGAACTCATAGCCATAGTAAGCATAGGCCCTACTGTATAAATCATAGGCATTTCGTTTGGCTTTTCACGCTCTGGAGGATCTTCCACTGTAATATCCACTGGTTCAATTTTTGATTTAAATCTAGGGGACCTAAAAAAGAAATCCCCCTCTTTATAAAAGTCTGCTATTTCATCTTCTGGATCATCTTTTACACTTTGTTCCTGAATAATTGGATTCATTAAAGAAAAAGTATTACTATCATAACTTACAAGATTCGATATATTATTAACAACGATATAATCCTTCATGACAATAAGTTTGAGTCCTAAAACAAAGATAATATCTCCATAAGATAATACCCTGGAAGTAACTGCATAATTATTTACATAAGTACCATATTTACTATTTAAATCCTTAATAGCCCAAACTCCATTACTATAAGTAAGTTTAGCATGTTGTCTAGAAACTAATGGATAAGAATAATTAATATGAGCATTTGGATCATTTCCAATTAAAATATCTCCATTCCTAGTTATCCTTAATTTGCTAATTTCTGGATCAATAGATGGAGAGCAATATAAGATAACGTATTCCCCATCTGTATTTACTTTCAAAAAGTATAAATTATATTCTTTTAAATAAGCAGACTCTAATTCTTTATTACCAGACATAATTTTTGTCTCAAAATCACTCTTTATTTTCCATCTTCCATCAGAGGCTTCTACATTTATTAAATTTCTTTCATTCCCATTTCTATCATCGTCCTTGATCCAATAATTACCGGATATCTTAGTAGGCAAAGAAAAATTATAAATTTTGGTTTTCTTTATTAATCTAATAATCATTGGCTCCACCCCAATACTTCTATTCTTTATTCTTTTATACTATTTTATTATAACTTCTTTTATGAAGTTTTACAAGTAACAAAGTTAGGGTTTTAAATAATTAATAACTCCTCTCGTGATAATTTTACTTATTTTCTTCTGATACTTATTTGTCTGTAGTAAATATCGATCATTTTTATTAGATAAGAAACCACACTCTATTAATACCCCTGGAACTCTCGTATTTCTATATAAATAAAGGTCAGTAGGAATATTTTTTCTTGTTTTTATCTTATTTTTAGAAAATTCACTAGTAAGGATTTGACTCAACCTTTTGTTATCTTTATTAATATTATTATATAAAATTTCCACACCACCATAATAATAATCTCGGTACCAATTTAGGTGAATGGATAAATACAAATCACTCTTATTTTTCTCAATAAATTTAATCCTTCTATATAGATCTCCTCTTTTTTTACGTACATCATACTTACTAGATAAATCTTCATCTTGATATCTTGTCATAAAAACAATAGCACCTTGTTTGGTTAACTCTTTTTCTAATGCTTTTGATATCTCTAGGTTAAGATCTTTTTCTAATATTTTGCCATATCTAGTCCCCGGATCACGCCCTCCATGTCCTGGATCGATTGTAATCACTTTTTGAAATAAAGGTAATTCCTTACTCTTATTATGTGCTTGTGCAAAGCTTAAGCTAAATACGACTAAAAGTAAAAAAACGAATAAACTTACTTTATATTTAATTCTTCTCATACTAAATTTTATGTAGTAAATTTATTATTTTTACCAGAAGAATACTTTAAATTTTTTATTTCAATTTATTGTTATATCTTTATTCAATTTAAATGTGATATTGCTTTAATAAAATATTGATTGACTGACTAATAATTCTCTTTTCTCACCTATTTTGGTTGTGGATTTTCCAGTTATATAATTATAAAGTTTTTCTTTATTTTATTGTTAGAGCATCCACCCTTACACTCTGGTATGTCAACCCTTTTTATATTTTCTTGTATTTCATTTTTTTGTCTATCTTTTACTATTTATTAAACCCACTTTCTTTCTATATTATCACCAAAAAAGATGCACCATTGCATCTAATTTCTCATGTTTTCTATTAATATACCAACATTTGAGCCTATTTTATTTTTAAGTTCTTCTATATCTTCACAATACTTTTTTTCACGTTTTATAGCCTCGTCAATCCTATCAACAAATATATCAAAATTTAAATTAGATTTATTATATCCTATTATTTCAGAAAGCATTTTATCAGAATACTTTCTTGATTTTCTTTTTGAGTTAACTCGTTTATTCTCTAATAGCTTATCAAAATCTAAATTATCAAATTCCTCAAAATGCATTAATAGCCATGCTTCAAAACATGGATTGCTTATATATAAACTAATATTATTTTCTTTACATTTTTTAACTAAATTATCATATTGATGCGATTTAAAATTACCTTTATCTCTATCAACAATTAAATTAATAACATCAATTTTTGGATTATAATCTAAAGTAATTCTTTGAAATTCTAAATAATTAATAATATCTGAAGTTATGTTTTTGAAAGTATCATCTTTATAAATATCAATAATTATATTATCTATCTCATATAAATCTATTAAATCATTTGCATAATTTTTAATATAATGATCTGCTAAATTTATTAATTCTTCTTTATCAAGTCGATCCTCATTTTTTATAAAGTCAACAATGGATTTAAATAAATTCTCTTTACTGATAACGTTTTCTGTACTTTGCGATTTAATATCATTTGCAATTTTTAATGCATATTTAGGGTGGCTTTTAGATAAATCTTCTAAACTTCTGAGAACACTTATTAAAGATAATGATTGGTTTATTGCTAGCCTTTTTCTATTGACTATAATACCACTAAAGTACATAGGTTCAGTTACCTCTCCTTCATAGATTAGGAAATATTTAGGCATCTCCATCATTATTTCATTAGGTCTTTCTGCAAATTTACTACTTGTCTGTACTCTCATTATCGACTCCAGGAAAATCTATAAAAATAGGAACTGCACCATATCTTCCATCTAAATATGCCTTGTCTATTTTCCGATCAAATCTAGCATCATCTTTAAATTGCTCTAATGAATATAATTTTGTAGACCCATCTTTTTTCTTTTCAGAAAACCATACTTCATCTCTTCTTAACACATTATAGCTTAATAATCTAGATTCATGTGTTGTAATTATTAATTGAATATTTCTGTCTTTTAAAAGTTTTAAAAAAGCATTAACAAACCTAACTGTAAGTGACGGATGTAAACTTCTATCAATTTCATCAATTATGAAAACCTTGTTATCAGATAATAATATATCAATTAATTCCAAAATCCTAAGTGTACCATCAGATTCTTCATAGGTATCAAAATATGCACTAGAATTATTATGTACTAACTTTATAACTTTCACATCAAGATTTTCATCTTTATTATTACCGTTTATTGTATATATACAATTTTCAATTCTTAAAGTTATATCAAATTTAGATACATTATTCCTTAATTGATTTATATCTGATGTAAGTTTATTATATTCCGGGGAAGAAAGTCTATCCTTAATTTCTAGCATATTAGATTCGCATTCTAATAAATCATCAATATCTAATCCAAGCATTTTTAATAAAGGTTTAATATCTTTTTTAAATTGAG
>CAJUJA010000003.1:19815-21782 GCA_910586635.1 uncultured Bacilli bacterium
ATTAAACTTAATTTGTCTATTTTGGTTAGGCAATACTAATTGTAAATCATTTATAAAAAAATCAAAAACATTTATAAAATCAATAAACGAAGAAGTCTTTGTATCATTCATTTGAATTCTTCTTGTCATTTCAGTAAGGAAAAAGATTTTATTATTATTTAATATATCACTCTTACAGACTTCAAATCTATTTATATCAGTTTTATCTTTTATTTTTAATTCTGTACTAATAGTATTTTTAACTGCATCTCTTTCAAATATTACAAATTGATTACTTTTTGTCATATCAATAAGCCATTCTGAGACTATCTCTTTTCTATTAATATTGACTTCAAAACCATAAGAATATAATTTATTATTCTTCTCAATTTCATATTCAAAGTAAGAAGGTATTTCTTTATTTTTTTCATATATCCTAAAATACTGATTTGAGAATAATCCCTGAGTATTATTTAGCAATAGTGTTTTTCCTAAATCAATAGCTAAAACTAGGTTTGATTTACCAGATGCATTAGCACCATATATTGAACTAAATTTCAACACCTTAATATTATTAATATTTGCTATATGATCTGAAAAATTTCTTGTTTTTCCAGCAACCATTGAAAAATGTTGCATACTATCAAATGACCTAAAATTTTTAACTTTAAATCCAACTAACATTATAAATCCTCCTTTATTCCAATAATATTATATTATAATTTTTCACATTTGTGAACGTTATTATACAATGTTTTTTAAAAAAATCAATACTTTATACGATTTTTTCACATATTTTGTAAAATAAATCTACTAAATATAGCTTAACCATTGTCACATTTTTCAATTAAAACATCCCCTCTTAAATTCTGTATCTGCATATTATATCACACATCCTTTTATAAAGGGTAATTTAATATACTTATTTTCAAAAGAAAAAGCTACTCTAAATATAGCTTTTGTCCTTTCTTTAGTTTAATTGCATACGTATCATCTTGATTACAAGTAAAGATTAACTTAAGATTTTTTTTAGTAGGTGTTTCTGTAGTTTCTTCTTTTTCATTAGATGGTATCTTATTAATAGGTACTTCTTTTTGAGAAGTAGAAGTATCAGTTTGTTTTTTATCTATCTTTTTAAATTGGTATCCTCCACTATTTATAATCGTAATGCTATCATCTATCCATAAACACTCTTCAGGTCTCTTTCCATTATTAATACTCCAAAATCCTGCTGTATTTTTATGCCATCCAGTTTGTGAAAACTTACCCTTAGCACATTCTATATGACAATGATTTCCACTAGCATTCCCCTTTGTTCCTTCTTGATAGAATACTTCTCCTTGTTTAATTACCTTTCCGATAAATAAATCATCTACATTGTTATCATGACAAAATAAAACAGTCATATAATCAACAGTCCCATCTGGATATTCTACTTTATCTATACTCTCTAACCACACTTCATTAGCACCTGTTTTATATATTTTTTTAATTGTCCCAGTAAAAGGAGCTTTGATTTCATCCATTCCTGTATCTTTTCCAGCCTCATCAATTGCATAACTATCCAAGTGACTTCCTACCATATAACCTTGTGTAATTCTCATGTAAGAACTTGGGTATAAAGGTTTTTCCATTTATTGATCCTCCGTCTTTATCAAATTTTGTTTTTTTACATAAATCAAATCATTAGAAACAATATCTTTATGAGATGCTAGTTTTCCCTCTAAGGCTTTAAATATTGTATCAGCCCCTATAAACGAAAATAAACCAACCCACAGACTTGTTGGAAAATCAACTGTTGTAAAACTAATACAAAATAAAATACCTATTATAATATTTACAAGAAATGAGTATCGACATAAGTGTTTATTCGATTTGAATAATTTTTTAGTTTTTTGAATAAAGGCACAAGTTACAGTAGAAAGAGCTATAGCGATTACTAGAAGTTGTTGCAATAACTCCAGTTTTAACATCAAATACCTCCGTTT
>CAJUJA010000003.1:21792-23346 GCA_910586635.1 uncultured Bacilli bacterium
GTTTCCTACTATAATATATGCAAAAACTTAAAAAAAGTTACAAAAAAAAGATAACATATATCTTTAAAATAGTATAAAATGTTTATTCTTTGTACTCTTTGATTTCACTTTCATATTTTAAAAATAATTCATACCCTTTTTTTATTGCTTCATGTATTGGATAATTTTTAACATAACCTCTTAATATATCTATAATTGATTCTCCCTCAATAAAAATGTTATAAAACATAGGATAAGATAATAAATCATCTGTATATTCTTTAAAATGATCATTATTGATTAATGGATCTATCATAGCTTCACTTAGATACCATGCTATATGTGGAAAATTAAATTCTTCTTCTTTATAATTGGGAAATATTTCTATCCATTTTTTAAAATAAATAAAATGACATAATTCATGGATTGCTATTCCCATTATTTTCTTTTTATCACAGCCATAGTTGATAAGAAAGACTTTTTCTACTATATCTCTAGGACATACTGGAAGTAATCCTATCTCACAGGTTACTAACTCACAATCCCACTTAGTATCTAATATTTTTTCTAAAGAGGCCATTACATCATCATTTACTTGATCCCAAATAGATTGGCATTTTAGAGGGTATTCAGAATCATTATGATTTTTTTCTAAAATGGATCTTATATTTTTATCAAGAATCGTATATATTTCTTCCATACTCATATTTTCTTTCAGCTTACTCTTTAATTCTGGTAATAGGTGAAGTGTAAGATGATAAAAATCATGAGGTCGATTGTTACTATTTTCTGAATTCAAATACCATACTAACTGGTTCATATTTTCTTCAACATCAAAACTTTCAAACTTTACCTTTGGAATCATCATCATACACGCCCCTATAACTAAAACCTTATTTGCTTTCTATTTTCTACTTTTTATTTATTATAACATAGTCTCTAGCTCTATATTTAAAAAGAACCAAAAAAAGTCCATAAACTCGGACTTTTGAAACATTGAAATATGTAACTCTTAACGTCTTGTGAATTAACGTTCCTGATTTTATGGAAAAAGGAAGCATTTGGTGGTTACCTGTTGTATACAAATTAGTATCTTACATATTAAATAAATCACTATGACTACCTGTTGCAAAAAGCAATAATATCAATTCGTTATTTTCAATCTTATATATAAGTAACCAATCAGGTTCAATACGACACTCATTACAACCCTTAAAGTTTTTATCATTAATCAGTTTATGATTTTTATATTTTGAATCAAGCTCTTGATTATTAGCAAGTTGTTCTACAACCTTTATTAACTTTTCTATATCCTTCTTTTGTTTAATAACCCTTTTTAAATTTTTATTAAACCTGGATGTAGTTTTTACTTCGTATAAAGATTCTTCAACATTAATCTTCATTGATAATATCCTCAAACATTTTTCTAACATTATGGTAACCTATTGCTTGTATTTTGCCGTTTAATATATCTTCGCCTTCTTGTAAGGCTTCTAAAAGTTCCTTACTTGGTTTAGGATTGCTAACTTCAAATGGTATACCATCTTTATTTATTAATTGCTTTATAGCCATATT
>CAJUJA010000003.1:23356-26366 GCA_910586635.1 uncultured Bacilli bacterium
GTACTGACACACTCTTTCCCTACACGACGCTCTTCCGATCTTAATTGCTTTATAGCCATATTAACAAAAGTGCTCATGTTTAAACCTAAATTTTTAAGAATTCCATTTGCAACTTCTTTATCATGGGTATCAACTTGAACGCTAATAGCACTGGTTAATGTTTCCATATGTACACCTCATTTCATATAAATATAATATCATATATCAAGTATATACGTCAATATTCCAACGATATATTATCCCATATTTAATGTTTATATTAATATTTTATAAAATAATACAAAATATATGTATGAATGTTGTCTATTAGTTGACTACTTGTTGGCTATGAACCAAATCTAATGAGATTTAGGAATATTCTTAGCTAAAGAAAAACCCCTTATAACACTTGCGTTTAAAGGGCTTGAACAAACTTGTAAATCCTAACGTTTTGAAAATTGTGGTGCACGACGTGCTTTCTTTAAACCTGGTTTTTTACGTTCTTTCTTACGAGCATCTCTAGTAATAAATCCATTTACCTTTAAGATTTTTCTAAAGCTATCTGGAGCCTCACTTGAATTATCACTATCAGACTCTAATAAGGCACGTGTAATTCCTAATCTTGTAGCACCTGCTTGCCCGGAAAGACCTCCACCTTTTACTTTTACATCCACATCAAACATATCTTTAGTTTTAGTTACCTCTAATGGTTGACATAAATCTAGCACTAATAATTTATTAGGAAAATATTCATATACATCATGACCATTAATTGTAATTTTCCCTTTTCCTGGTGTTAAAGTAACACGAGCAACACTCGTTTTTCTACGTCCAGTACCAGTATATACATTTTTTACTTTATTTGCCATACATTTACCCTCCTACTTAACCTCAAGCACTTCAGGTTTTTGTGCTTGGTGTTTATGTTCACTACCTACATAAACGAATAATTTCTTATACATTTGACGTCCTAATCGATTATGTGGTAACATTCCTTTTACTGCTCGTTCTACCATTTCAACTGGATATCTTTCTCTCATGACCTTAGCAGTTCTTTCTCTAAGTCCACCTTGATACATAGAGTGATTGTAATAAATTTTCTTTTCTTCTTTATTACCTGTTAATTTTACTTTTTCTGCATTAACAATAATAATATTATCTCCACAATCAATATGTGGTGTAAATGTAGGTTTGTTTTTACCTCTTAAATAAGTTGCTGCTAAAGAAGCTACTCTACCTAAAGATTTTCCCTCAGCATCAATAACATACCATTTACGCTCTACTGTTTCTTTTTTTTGCATAAAACTTTTCATATTCTCTCTCCTTTACTTAAATCAAGCTTTCCCACGGCTTAATTTATGTGGGGATATAAAATGTACCGATTATGATTATACTAAAAAAAGTATTAAAAATCAATACTTTTCCCTATATTTCTCTAATTTAATTATATTCATTTTCCTAAAAAAATATTTATATTCCCTACCCGTTTTAGATTCTAAATAAATAATTTGATAATTCATCATAGCACTCATCCCTAGATACTAGTAAGTTTTCTTCTCTCATCTGGTTTAATTCATTAATACTTACAAATTTAATATCCTGAACTTCACTTTCTTGAAATCTAATATTTTCAGTCCTAAGACCACTTTGTCTTAAGATAAAAAAATCATAAAACTGTCTATCATAGTGATCTTTACTTACCTGTTCTTCCTTTCGATAGGAAAACATAAATCGAAAGTCTTTTACCTCTACACTATAACCTAAACTAACACTAACTTCTTCTGATATTTCTCTAGTAGCAGCAGTCAGAGAGTCTTGTCCTGCAGATAAATGCCCTGTTACGGAGATATCCCACATCCCAGGATTCTTATCTTTATTATCACTTCTTTGTTGAATTAAGATTTCATTTTTTTCATTGATAATAGCTACTACAATAATTCTATGCCATAGACCTCTTTTATGAACTTCTTTTCTAGATAATATTTCACCTGTTTTAATTCCATTTTCATCTAATACATCTAATAATTCCTCTTTCATATAATTGCTCCTTTTTCATTACTATAGAAAAAATAAACTATACCTTGTTTTTCTTTATATATTGTAACACACTTTCATTCTTATCCATAGTACCTTCTATATATTCTCCCATCGTTTTACAACTAGATTCTCTATATTCCATTTCTAAATACTCTAACATAGGGTGTTTTACGATTCCTAAATCATAATCACGATAAATTTTTTTAGTAAATAGTTCTCCTAAAATAAAGCAATTAAAAACATTTTGATTCATATTTCTAATTTCTGATACACTATAAGAATAATTTATTTTATATCTACCAGCATCTACAAATCTAAATATCCCATCAAACATAAAATTTTTTAAAATCAAATCTTGAATTACAACATGATTATTCGATAATAAATCAAGTTCCCTTTCTATTTGATAAACCTCTTCTACAAATTGATTCATCAGCATTTTATAAATTTGATTTTTCCTGTTCTTTTTAATTAGCTCTATCGTATAACATCTCAAATTTCCACTTATACCGGTAAATGCATCTTCGGGTAATAGGATCCTCTTGGTTTTAATATTTTGTAAGTGATTGTAATCTTCTAAAGTAAGATCTGATGCCTCATACCTAATTACTTTTAATGCCTTATTATGATACTTATAAATTTTTCCTTGAGAGCCCTGCCCTATTTTTTTTAGTAATATGGGATAGATTGTTACCTTTCTATCTTCTAATCGTAATTTCATTTTATCCCTACTTCTTTTTATATTCTACTTTTACTAAATATAGACCTTCTGCCTTAGCTGTTACTCCTGTTTTTTCTCTATTTTTACTTTCTAAAATTTTTTTTAGTTCTTTTTTATCTATTTTCCCTTCTCCTAGTCTAATTAGAATTCCCACCATATTTCTTACTTGATATCTTAAAAAACCATTTCCCTTAAAAATAAAAACATACTTATCTTTAGACACTTTTTTAATAGATGCTTTTGTAATGGTTCTAACACAATTTTCTTTGTCTT
>CAJUJA010000003.1:26376-47193 GCA_910586635.1 uncultured Bacilli bacterium
GTTCAGACGTGTGCTCTTCCGATCTACAAAAGCCCTAAAATCATGGGTTCCTAAAAATACTTTAATGGCTTTTTTCATCTTTTTGATATCCAGTTTATAATTATATTGAAAAACATAATTTCTTTCTGTTGGGTTATACCCTCCTAAATTAATAAAATAATGATACTCTTTTGACTTTACTAAGTATCTAGCGTGAAAACCATTAGAAACTTCTTCTACCTTAATAATATGAATATCATCCGGTAAATTACTATTTAAAGCTCGTTTTAATTTCTTTGGAGTAATTTCAATATCCAAATCAACATGAGCACATTGTCCTAGGGCATGTACCTTTTTATCTGTTCTACCAGATGCCTGTAGTATGCTTTTTTTATTGTCGTTTACTTTTTTAATAGCCTGCTCTAAAGTTTCCTGGATAGTTGGAAGTTTAGGCTGTATTTGATATCCACAATAATTCGTTCCATCATAAGAAATCGTTAATAAATACCTCATCCAATCACCTAAACTTTCTTATAAATATCTTTAATTAAATCCCGAGGATCCTTATGATAATTTAACTTTGCATTCTTCAAAAGGTTCGCTTGATAGCTAAAAATAATAATCTCTGGGATTTCAATTCCCCTATCTAATAAAAATTTGATATGATCGCAAAATACCTTTTCCGTTGGGCCATCCAATAACTTTTTCTTATTTTGAATCACAATAGTTTCTGTTGTATATTTATAAGTGAGATCCGCTTTTCTACTACACAGTATTATAATTTTTTTATACCTTTCAACTAATTGAGTAAATAAACTATATAGTTTTTTTCTTAATTTCGTATCGAATGATTCTAAAAAAGAATCAAAAATAATAATATCTGGATTCGATAGAAGGGAGGTTGCCAATTGTAGTAATTTTTTTTCGCAATTAGAAAGGTCAATCATTCTTTTACTTAAACTTATTGACTTAAGACCTACTATACCTAAAGAATCTTTTATTTTCTTCTGATAATCCCTAAATTTCAAATGATTTGTCATAATATGATGTCTCATATATTGATATACATTAAAACATAAAAAACTGGGATCTATCTTTTTAGTTACCATTTCTATACGATTGATAAACCTTCTTTTTTCTAGTTGTGTTAATTGAACTCTATCTATGGATATAGTTTTATTATTAAAGGGCAAATCGTGAAAGAAATTAATAAAGAAGTCCTCCTGATCTAAAACTCCTAAAATACTAGGTTTTAATATAAAACTGCTAACTTTCACTTCCATAATTTTTGAACCATCCCATTCATACCCAATTCAATATCTTCCAATAGATTATAATATTGTAATTTTAATGATAAGTCTACCATAAATGGTAACTCAAGTCCTAATTTGTTGATAATACTATCCTTTTTCAATACCTCCATCGTTTTCCCACTTAAGATTAGTTTCCCTTTATGAAAAAGATGAAGATGTTCACTATAAAGTGATGAAGATAAATCATTACTAGAAATAATCACTGTTAAACCTTTTATTTTTTTTAATAGCACCATAAACTCTTCTTGCTTCTTTTTTGTAATATAAGTAAAGACATTTCCTAATAACAAAACTTTAGGTCTATTTACTAATTGAAGAGCAACTAATAATTTCAATTTTTCATACTCATTAAGATCCGAAGTATTCTTTTCTATTTGTTCCTTTAACTGCAAAAGTTTAACTACCTCTTGATATCTCTTTAAATGTTCCCCTCTATCCAAATTCAATCGATCCAGTTGATATAAGATTTCCTGCTTAACTATCGAAAAAGAAAAGTCTTTATCTAAAGTTAATACCTCTCCTACCATTCTACTAAACTCATAGGAACTTATAGTATTGATATCCTCTCTCTGATAAAATACCTGATTAGAGGAAAAAATATCTCCACTTAAAATCCTCATAAATGTATTCTTGCCACAATTACTAGAACCTGATATATAATGAATTGTATTTTCATAAAAAGTGAGATTAATATTATCTAAAATATTGCCATAACACAATTGCTTTACTTTTATGATTTCTTTCATTTTACTCACTCCTAGAACTTAAAAGTTAACCTTATTTAGTTAACTTCTTCTTTTGAAATCGATATGTCATTCGCAGGATAAATTTATCTGATACAAACCTAGAAAAAAACTTAGCTAATTTCATTTTTAGTCCTGGAATAATAATCATCTTTTCTTTCTCTATCATTTGATCAATAGCATATTTAGCAACAAACTTACTAGATAACGGCTTAGATGAAAACTCCACTTTTGCTACCTGATTAAAATTAGTATCGACAGGTCCTGGACAAAGAGCAGAAACTACAACTTTACTTTTCTTTTTTCTCAATTCATAATGAATGGCTTGAGTTAGTGACAGCACATAAGATTTCGTAGCATAATAAGTACTAAGTAGCGGTCCACCTTTCATAAAACCTGCTGCCGAAGCAACATTCAAAATATACCCAGAATTATGCTTCATCATATTTTTTAAAGCAAATTTAGTTAAAATATGAACAGCCTTAATATTAGTATGAATCATTTCTATATCTCTTGACAGCTCTGTTTTTGTAAATTCTCCAAAATCGCCAAAACCAGCATTATTAATAAGCATATCAATTCGTTCATTTTTCATCAGGACGCACAATTCCTTTACTTTTTGCTCGCTACTTAAATCCATTACAATAATGGTAGATTTAGTTGGTAATGTTTGTTGAACTTCTTCTAATTTTTCTTTTGATCTTGCTACTAAAATTAATTCATATTTTTTTGATGCAAGATATTTAGCAATATCTAATCCTATTCCACTAGATGCACCTGTAATTAAAGCTTTCATCACAACACCTCGCTATCGCTATTATACCAAAATATTAACAAAATTCCTAGTAATACCTTAATTAAGAAATATTTATGGTCTTCATAGCAGCCCTATTTTCTATAAATTATCGCTCATTTTATAAAAAAAGACAGTTCCCTGTCTTATTTTGCTTCCTTTTTAGATTCTTTCTTTTCTTTTTTTGGAGTAGCCTTCTTTTCTACTACCTCTTCCTTTTTCTCACTATCCATCAATCTTAAGACAACAAGTAAAGCATCATCCCCACGTCTCTCATCTAACTTCAATATCTGTGTATATCCACCATTACGGTTTTGATAACGTGGCGCTAATTCATGAAATATTTTATCCACAACAACTTTATCGTTATGCAAAAATGCTAAAGCACGTCTTCTAGAACCTAAATCAGCCTTTTTACCATAGGTAATCATTTTATCCATAAATTTACGAACTTCTTTTGCTCTAGTAATCGTAGTTTTAATACTTTCATTGATAACAAGTTGCTTAGTCAAAGTAGCAAGCATACTTCTTCTATGCTTATTGTCTCTTCCCAATTTTCTATATGCCATAACTCTTCCTCCTTATATTTTAATCGTCATCACGTAAAATTAATCCCATATCTCTTATTTTGTCTAATACTTCTTTTAGAGATTTTTTACCTAGATTACGTATTTTCATCATATCATTCTCACTTTTATTGACAAGATCCTGCAAAGTATGAATACCCGCTCTTTTTAAACAATTATATGCTCTTACAGAAAAATCTAAATCTTCTATAGAAGTTTCTAAGGCCTTTACTGTCGGATCCTCTGTTTTTTCAATCATCATTCCTGTTGCATCAGCAATAGAAGATAAATCTGTTAAAACTTCAAAATGTTCAATTAAAATACGTGATGCAAGAGCAATAGCTTCCTCTGGTTTTATAGAACCATTTGTCCATACATCCATTGTTAGCTTATCATAACTTTCATCTTGTCCAACACGAGCATTTCCAACCTCATAGGATACCCTTTCAATTGGAGAATACAATGAATCAATAGCAATTTCTCCTGCTTTCTTTAAATCATATAACTTTTTATTTTCCTCACTCTTAACATATCCACGACCATTTGTAACAGTCATTTCCATTACTAAACTTCCACCCTTAGATAAAGTAGCAATTACTTTATCAGGATTAATTACTTCAATATCCGCATCATGTTCAATATCTCCTGCTGTTACTTTCCCTTCTTTAGAAACATTAATGCGTACAACCTTAGCTTCATTTGAATGGTTTCTAAAAACGACACCTTTCAAATTTAAGATGATAGTTGTAACATCTTCATAAACTCCTTCAATAGTTTGAAATTCATGAAGAACTCCTTCAATTTTAACACTACTAATAGCACTTCCAGGAAGTGATGATAACATTACACGTCTTAATGCATTTCCTATAGTAGTACCGAACCCTCTTTCTAATGGTTCCAGTTCAAACTTTCCATAAAAATTACTTTCTACAGAATCTGTTATTTTATATATTGGTTTTTCAAATTGTAACATGAATTAACCTCCCTTATTTAATTAACCACGTGGTCTCTTTGGTGGACGACATCCATTATGTGGTATTGGTGTTACATCATTGATTGCAGTGATTTCTAATCCAGCTGTTTGTAAAGAACGAATTGCAGTTTCTCTTCCTGGACCTAAACCTTTAACATATACTACTACTTTACGCATTCCCATGTCATAAGCAGTTTTTCCAGCTGCCTCTGCAGCCATACCAGCAGCAAATGGAGTTGATTTTTTACTACCTTTAAAACCAATAGATCCACTTGAAGCCCAACTAATTACATTTCCATCTTTATCTGTAATGGTAGTAATTGTATTATTGAATGTTGAATGAATGTGAGCAACACCTTCTGGAACATTCTTTTTTACTTTTTTCTTTCTAGTTTTGTAAGCCATAAATTTAACCTCCTTTATTTAATTATACTTTTTTCTTATTTGCTACTGTTTTACCTTTACCCTTACGAGTTCTAGCATTACGGTTTGTTCTTTGTCCTCTAACAGGTAATCCTTTTTTATGACGAGATCCTTCATAAGAATTAATTTCCATCTTTGTCTTGATATTCATATTAACATCACGACGTAGGTCTCCTTCAGTTAAATATTTATTAATCTCATCACGAAGTTTAACTAATTCATCCTGAGTTAAATCTCCTGCCTTTTTAGTTTCTTCTACACCTGCATCCTTACAAATTTTCTTTGCAAGACTTCTACCAATTCCATAAATATAAGTCAACGATATTACGATATGCTTATCATTAGGAATATCTACACCTTTAATACGTGCCATTTATCTACACCTCCTATTAACCTTGTCTTTGTTTGTGCTTTGGATTTTCACAAATAATTATTATTCTACCTTTGCGTCTTACAATCTTACATTTGTCGCAAATCTTTTTAACTGATGCTTGTACTTTCATTTTATCTCTTCCTTTCACTTACGATAGGTAATACGCCCACGTGTTAAGTCATATGGTGATAATTCAATCATTACAGTATCCCCTGCTAAGATGCGAATATAATGCATTCGTATTTTACCAGAAACGTGGGCCTCTATAATGTGTCCGTTTTCAAGCTCGACTTTGAATTTACCACCAGGTATTATCTCAAGGACTTTACCTTCTACTTCTATTGTATCTTCCTTAGCCATCATTTCACTCTCCCGTCAAGATTTTATATCCATCCTTAGTTACTACTACAGTATGTTCAAAATGTGCTGCAGGATGGCCATCTTCTGTTACTACTGTCCATTCATCCTCTAATATTTCTACATTAGGACCTCCAGCAGTTAACATAGGTTCTATGGCAATGGTCATTCCCTCTTTCAATCTCACTCCTGTATTAATAGTTCCATAATTTGGAATATCAGGAGCTTCATGAAGGTTTTGACCAATTCCATGACCACATAATTCTTTTACTACTCCTAAATGATGCTCTCTTGCAAAATTTGAAATAGCATTTCCAATATCACCAATTCTATTTCCTGGCTTTACCTCTTTCAAACCAACATACAAGGCTTCTTCTGTATATTTCATAAGATGGGATTTTTCTTCATCAATTCTTCCTATCGCATAACTCCATGCAGAATCCCCATGATATCCTTTATAACAGGCACAAATATCAAGTGTTACAATATCACCATCTACTAACTTTCTAGCCCCGGCAATTCCATGAACCACTTCATCATTGATAGAAATACAGATTGAAGCTGGGAATCCTTGATAGTTTTTACATGATGGAATTGCTCCCTGACTTCTAATATATTGATCAGCCAAATCATCGATTTGTTTTGTTGTAATTCCAGGTTTTAAAAATGATTTTAAATATTGATGTGTTTTATAAACAATATTACCAGCTACTTCCATTAGTTCTATTTCTCTAGTACTCTTTAAAGTAATCACTGCCTATCATCTCCGCTAATAATATGATCTATTTGATTAAATACTTCTGAAATAGAATGATTTCCGTCTATTTCGTATAATACTCCTTTTTTTCTATAATGATCTATGATAGGACCCGTCTTTTCTAAATAGACTTGATACCTATTTTGAAAAGCCTCTAAATTATCATCTTTTCTTTGATATAATTTTCCTCCACATAAATCACAAGTAGAATTCACCTTTGGAGATTTACTTTCACTATTAATGTTATAAATAGCTTTACAATTCTCGCAGATTCTTCTTCCGGTTATTCGTTTTTCTAATTCCTTTTCTCCTATATTAATTAGAAATACGTATCCGATATCATAACCAAGCTTATAAAGAATGCTATCATAAATCTTCGCTTGATCGATATTCCTAGGAAAACCATCGATAATATAACCCTTCTTACAATCTTCTTTTCTTAATCTCTGTTCAATTAGTTGATCAGTTATATCATCCTTTACTAATCCACCATTTGATAAAACCTCAGATACATAATGCCCTACTTCACTATTTTCCTTAGAAATATCACGTAAAATATCCCCTGTAGAAATATGTGGAATATGGTATTTATCTACGATTAAGTCAGCTTGTGTTCCCTTTCCTGCTGCTGGTGGAGCAATAAACATTATATTTTTCATTTTCTTCTATAACTCCTCTTATATCCTCTTGCAAGTAAGCTACCCTCTAACTGCTTATATGTTTCAAGAGCTACTCCAACTACAATTAATAAACCAGTACCTCCAATAGAAACCGTTGTTGGCAAACTAGTAAAATTAGAAAATATAATTGGAATTCCTGCAATAATTACCAAGAATAATGCTCCTAGAACTGTTAATCTAGATAATACTCGACTAACATACTTTTTAGTATCATCACCAGGTCTTACTCCTGGAATATACCCTCCATTATCCTGTAGATTTTTTGAAAACTCTTCTGGCTTTAATTGAATAAATGTATAAAAATATGCAAATAGGAATATTAATAATACATATAAGATAAACCCTACTGGAGTCGTATAAGATAAGTATTTAGAAACAACCATAGAAAATGTCTCATTATTAATTACTTTAGCTAAAATGCCTGGTATCGAGATTAAACTAGATGCAAAAATTACTGGAACAACTCCCGCTGTATTAATTTTAATTGGCATAAATGACTGCCCAGCTTTACCAAAAGTTGTTGTTGATTTATTAGCATATTGAATAGGAATTCTTCTTTCTGACTCTTGAACGAAAATCATACCAATTACAATTGCAAAATAGACAACTACAAACAGAATAAATTTTACAATTCCAAATGTTGTAACTTGTACTGTACCAAAAGTTACTAAATTTTGAAATGCTGTAACAAACATTTGTGGGAGTGTTGCGATGATACCTGCCATAATAATAAGGCTAATACCATTTCCTATTCCTTTTTGTGTAATCTGATCACCAAGCCATAATAAGAATGCTGTACCCGCTGTTAACACAGTTGCAATGTACAAATATTCCATAGGTGTACCACTTTTGCCAATGAATGAGAAAGCAAAAGCATATCCTTCAATAAAAGCAAAGGCAATACCTATATATCTTGTAATTTGATTGATTTTTTGACGTCCCGTTGGTCCTTGCTTATTTAGCTCTGCAAAATAAGGAATGATATCCATCTGTAATAATTGCATAATAATTGACGCCGTAATATAAGGCATAACCCCTAATGCAAAAATCGAAAAATTCCTTAAAGCTCCTCCACCCATGGTATTTAGTAATTCCAAAAATCCTAAATTACTTGATAAATCTTCAGTACCCGGAACTCTTATCGATATTCCCAAAATAAAGACGAGTAAGGAAGCAAGAGTAAAATAAATTCTATGTCTTAAATCTTTATTAGTTGAAGTAAATAATTGCTTCATAGTTTTAAACATACTAGATCACCTCAGCTTTACTTCCTGAGACCTTAATCTTTTCTAATGCACTAGATGAAAATTTATGAGCTTGAATCGTTAATTTTTTACTCAAAGTTCCATTTCCTAGTATCTTAATTCCATTTAACTGTTTTTTGATAATTCTTTTTTCCTTTAATAAAGCTGGTGTAACAACCGTTCCATCATCAAATATATTTAAATCTGAAACATTAATTACAGCATATTCTTTTTTAAACAAAGCATTTGAAAATCCCCTTTTAGGTAATCTTCTATAAAGTGGTAATTGTCCTCCTTCAAATACTGGATTAATACTACCTCCACTACGTGCCTTTTGCCCCTTTTGACCACGACCACAAGTCTTTCCAAGTCCACTTCCTGGTCCACGCCCTACACGTTTCTTTCTCTGTTTAGCACCGATATTTTTCTCTAATTCATGTAACTTCATTATCCTAATATCTCCTCTACTGTTTTTCCACGTAATCTTGCTACTTCTTCTGGTGTTTTAATAGAAGTAAGTGCATTTAACGCAGCTCTAGCCATATTTAATTTCGTTCTTGCTCCAAGGGACTTTGAAACAATATCACGAACTCCTGCTAATTCAAGAACAGCACGAACAGATCCTCCTGCAATCACTCCAGTACCAGCAGCAGCAGGCTTAATAATAACCCTAGCAGCTCCACTAGTTCCAATAGCTTCATGAGCAACTGTCCTTCCATCAATTAAAGGTATTCTAACCAAATTTTTATTAGCATCTTGAATTGCTTTTTTAATTGCATCAGGTACTTCATTGGCTTTTCCAATACCTAATCCAACACGACCCTTACGGTCCCCGACAACAACGATAGCAGAGAATCTTCTTTGGCGTCCACCCTTGTTAACTTTAACAACGCTTTTTATTTCAATGACTAACTCTTCTAAAGTCTTGTCTTTACCTTCTTGTGCTCTTTTCTTCATAATACCCTCCTAGAATTCTAATCCATTTTCACGTGCAGCATCTGCTAATGCTTTTACACGTCCATGATAAAGGTATCCCCCTCTATCAAATACTACTTTTGTAATCTTTTTCTTTGAAGCATTTTTTGCTATTGCTGCCCCTACAATCTTAGCTGCTTCAATATTACTTCCATTTTTAATCTTTAAACTTTTATCAAGTGAGGAAGCAGAACAAAGAGTAGCTTTAGCTTCGTCATCTATTATCTGTGCATAGATTCCAGTATTTGAACGAAAAACACATAATCTTGGTATTTGTGATGTACCACTAATTTTAGAACGAATTCGTTCATGACGTACTACACGCATACTATTACGAGATTCTTTTTTTATCATCTTTTTTTCTCCCTTCTACTTACTTACGCAGCTTTCTTTCCTTCTTTACGACGAACATGTTCATCCTTGTAACGAATTCCTTTTCCCTTATATGGTTCAGGTTTTCTTACTTTTCTGATATTTGCAGCAAATTCGCCAACTAATACTTTATCAATTCCTTTTACTGTGATTTCAGTATTACCATTTGCTTCTACAACCAATCCATCTGGAATTTCCATCTCTACTGGATGAGAATATCCAGCGTTAATTACTAATTTTTTACCTTGAACACTAAAACGATATCCTACACCAATAATTTCTAATACCTTTTCATAACCCTTAGTAACACCATGAATCATATTTGTGATTAAGGAATTCATTGTTCCATGCATTGCCTTTGCAGATTCACATTTACGACCCAAAGTGATTTCATTGTTTTCCTGTTTCATGGTAATATCTTTTAACATTACTTGTTTTAATGTTCCCTTAGGTCCCCTTACAACTACTTCATTATCTTCTAAAGTAACAGTAACCCCTTCTGGAACTTCAATAATACGTTTTCCAATACGACTCACAAAAACACCTCCTTATATTTTATTGTTCTACCAAATATAAGCTAGAACTTCCCCACCTATATTTTGCTTACGAGCTTCTTTATCTGTCATAATCCCCTTAGATGTAGAAATAATTGCAATTCCTAATCCATTCAACACTTTAGGAATTTCATCATTTTTCGCATATACACGAAGTCCTGGTTTGGAAATTCTCTTAAGTCCAGTGATTACTCTTTCACGCTTTTCAGTATATTTTAAAGTTAAAAGTAGAGTTCCTTGAATATTGTCCTTTTCTAACTTGTAATCCTCAATAAATCCTTCTTTTTTTAAGATTCTTGCGATTTCTCCTTTTAAATTAGAAGCAGGAACCTTTACTTGTTCATAACGCATTTGGTTTGCATTACGAATACGTGTTAACATATCTGCAATGGTATCTGTTACTACTGCCATAATTTGTATCCTCCTTTCCAATTACCAACTTGATTTTTTAATTCCTGGTATTTGTCCTTTATAAGCTAATTCACGAAAGCAAATACGACATATACCAAATTTACTCATCACTGCATGTGGTCTTCCACACCTTGAACATCTAGTATATTCACGAACTTTAAACTTTTGTGGTCTACTAGCTTTTACTTTCATACTTTTCTTTGCCATTCTTACCCTCCAATTACTTTCTAAAAGGAATTCCTAGTCCATTTAATAAGTCAAATGCTTCTTCATTCGTCTTAGCTGTAGTTACGAATACAATATCCATACCACGAACTTTAACGATTTCATCATATTCTATTTCTGAAAAAATCAATTGTTCCTTAATTCCCATTGTATAATTTCCTCTACCATCAAATGCACGAGGAGATACTCCTCTAAAATCACGTACTTGCGGTAAAGCAATGGAAATTAATTTATCCATAAAGGTATACATAGCCTCACCTCTTAGTGTGACCTTGCATCCGATAGATTGACCTTCTCTTACCTTGAATCCTGCAATTGATTTTCTTGCTTTTGTAATAACTGGTTTTTGTCCAGAAATCTTTTCTAAATCTGCTACTGCAGCATCCAATAATTTAGAATTTGTAGTGGCATCTCCAACACCCATATTAATTACAATTTTTTCTAATTTTGGAGCCTCCATTACTGACTTATAATTATGCTGACTCATTAAATTTGGAATTACTTCATTTAAGTATTTTTCTTTTAGGCGGTTCATAAGTTACCCTCCTTTCAATTAATCAAGCTTTTCGTTTGATTTTTTTGTTACTCTTACTTTTTTACCATTTTTATCTGTTGTATGTCCTATTCTAGTTCCTTTTTT
The DNA here is from genome assembly GCA_910586635.1 of uncultured Bacilli bacterium. GTDB lineage: Bacteria > Bacillota_I > Bacilli_A > RF39 > UBA660 > UMGS995. The sequence continues at coordinate 37,755 of CAJUJA010000003.1, forward strand.
TGTTTTAGGATCCACAATCATAACATTAGAAGCATGAATTGGAGCTTCTATTTCTACAATTCCTCCAGATTCTTGTCCATTTGGTTTTTGATGTTTCTTAACAACATGAATACCTTCTACAACAACTCTGTTACTACTTCTAATCACCTTAACAATTTTTCCTGTTTTTCCTTTATCAGAACCAGTGATAACTACAACCTCATCTCCTACTTTTAAGTTCATATTTATCCTCCTCTTATAGTACTTCTTTTGCTAAAGATACAATTCTCATAAAATCTTTATCACGAAGTTCCCTTGCGACTGGTCCAAAGATACGAGTTCCAACTGGACTCTTATCATCTTTAATGATAACACAAGCATTGTCATCGAACTTAATATAACTTCCATCTTCACGACGAACACCTTGACGGCTACGAACGATAACTGCTTTTACAACTTTACCCTTTTTAAGGTTTGAATTTGGTATAGCCTGTTTAACCGTACCAACTACTATGTCCCCAATATTTCCAGTTTTAACATGACTTCCACCAAGCACACGAATTACTAATAATTCACGAGCTCCAGAGTTGTCAGCAACCTTCATACGACTCTCTTGTTGTAACATAAATTATTCCTCCTCACCTAAAGCGTTAAATAATAACTGCTTCTTTTACAATTTCTTTTAAATAGAAATGTTTCGTTTTAGATATAGGTCTTGTAGATACAATACGAACAGTATCTCCAACCTTTGCTTTATTGGTTTCATCATGAACACAATATTTTTTAGAGCTTTTTACTCTTTTATGATATAATGGATGATTTTTATAAGTTTCAACTAATACCGTAATCGTTTTATTATTAGTAGAACTAACAACTTTACCAACGAATTCTTTTTTTATCGCTTTTTCCATATCATATCCTCCTAATTATTTACTTCACGTTCTTTAAGAACGGTCTTCATTCTAGCAACGGTGTGTCTTAATTCTCTAATCCTTGAAGGTTTTTCAAGATTACCTGTAGCCTGTTGAAAACGTAAATTAAATAATTCCTGTTTCACTTCTACTAACTTATTTTTAATATCTTCAGTAGATAATTCCCTAATTTCATTAACCTTCATTTATCTCACCACCATTTTCTTTCTTTACAAATTTTGTGGCAACTGGTAATTTGTGAGAAGCAAGTCTTAAAGCTTCCCTAGCAATCTCTTCACTAACTCCGGCAATTTCAAACATGATCTTACCTTCCTTAACGACTGCTACCCAACCTTCTACATTACCTTTACCTTTACCTTGACGAGTGCCGATTGGTTTTTTTGTTAGTGGCATGTGTGGAAATATATTAATCCATACTTTTCCACCACGTTTCATATAACGAGTCATAGCTACACGAGCTGCTTCGATTTGATTTGCTGTAATCCAAGCTCCACTTTTTGCTTGTAGTCCATACTCTCCAAAACTTAATGTTGTGTTTCCTTTTGACTTTCCTTCATAAGGTAATCTATGAACACGACGATATTTAGTTCTTGATGGTATTAACATATTAATTACCTCCTTTAGCCTTTTTTGATGAAAGGATTTCTCCCTTATAGATCCAAACCTTTACACCAATTTTTCCAAATGTTGTATCAGCCTCACTTGTAGCATAATCAGCATCAGCTCTTAACGTATGTAGAGGTATTGTTCCTTCTGTATACCCTTCACTACGAGCCATATCAGCTCCACCAAGTCTTCCTGATACGGAAGTCTTAATACCCTTAGCACCAGCTTTCATTGCATTTCTAATTGCACGCTTTTGAGCCATACGGAATGAGGCTCTATTACTAATTTGGTTTGCAATAGAATCTGCTACCAACTGTGCATTCATATCTGCTTTCTTTATATCAACAATTGATATTTGAACGTTTTCATCCACAATTTTCGATAAAATCTTTTTTAATTTTTCAATTTCTTCTCCACCACGGCCAATCATAACACCAGGTTTAGAAGTATGAATTACTACTTCACATCTCTTAGCATTTCTTTCAATTTCGACCTTTGCAATAGCTGCATTTTTCATATTCTTTAATAAATATTCACGAATTTTGATATCCTTCTCTAAATTCTTAGAAAAGTCCTTTTTATTAGAATACCATCTAGCTTCCCAGTCCTTATTGATACCAAGTCTTAGTCCATTAGGATTAACTTTCTGTCCCATATTGTAACCTCCTTCATTATTTTGTAGCCACAGTTATTACTATGTGACTAGTTCTATGATTGTTTTGTCCGATATGAGAACGTGAATCAATCACATGACGTTTCATAACTGGACCAGCATCTACTCTTGCTTCTTTAATATAAAGGGCATCTACATTAGCACCTTCATTATTAACTGCATTTGCAACAGCAGAATCCAAAACTTTTTTAGTAAATCTAGCTGCTTTATTATTCATATTAACTAATATGGTTAATGCATCATTCACTTTTTTACCACGAATCATATCGCTCACTAAACGAGCTCTAATTGGTGATAATCTAAGCGATTTAGCAATTGCTCTTGCTTCCATATATTTTCCTCCTAGTCATTTTTTATTTCTTTTTATCTGAACCATGTCCACCAAATTTACGAGTTAATGCAAATTCCCCAAGTTTATGTCCAACCATATCCTCTGTAACATATACTGGTATAAATTCCCGACCATTATGAACTGCAAATGTGTGTCCTATAAAATCAGGAAAAATAGTAGAACGACGTGACCAAGTTTTTATAACTTCTTTTTTTCCAGACTTATTTAGTTCTTGAACCTTTTTTAACAATCTCTTAAATACATAAGGTCTTTTTTTTGTACTTCTAGCCATTTTTTATCATCCTTTCCTATTTACCATTACGACGACGTACGATAAATTTATCAGATTGTTTTTTCTTACGTGTCTTATATCCAAGTGCAGGTTTACCCCAAGGAGTAACTGGTGCCTTACGACCAATTGGTGCTCGTCCTTCTCCACCACCATGTGGGTGATCATTAGGATTCATTACAGAACCACGTACAGTAGGTCGAATTCCTTTATGACGATTACGTCCAGCTTTTCCGATTTTTACAAGAGAGGAATCCTCATTTCCAACCTCACCAACTGTTGCCATACAAGTTCCTAACACTTTTCTTTGTTCTCCGCTTGATAAGCGAACCATTACATATTTTCCTTCACGTCCAAGAATTTGAGCAGATGTACCAGCACTTCTTGCTAACTCTCCACCTTTTCCAGGACGAAGTTCAATATTATGAATAACAGTTCCAACAGGAATTAACATAATTGGTAATGCATTACCAACTTTAATATCTGCTTTTTCCGAAGATATAACCCTCATGCCAACTTCTAAACTCTTAGGAGCAAGAATATATCTTTTTTCTCCATCGGCATAATTAATTAAAGCGATATTAGCAGTCCTATTTGGATCATATTCAATACTTGCTACCACTCCAGGTACATTTAATTTGTTTCTCTTAAAATCAATGATACGGTACTTTCTTTTAGCACCTCCACCTTGATGACGAACTGTAATCTTACCTTGATTGTTACGTCCAGCATTTTTCTTTATTGTAACAGTAAGACTTTTCAAAGGAGAGTTCTTAGCAATTCCTTCATTTACTAAAGTACTCATCTTTCTACGTCCTGGTGTAGTAGGTTTATAATTTCTTATTGCCATAATTTATTTTCCTCCTCTAACCAAGATCTATGGTTTGCCCTTCTGCTAGTTTTACAATAGCTTTTTTTGATCTATTGGTTAAACCAGTATAACGACCAACTCTTCTTTTTTTAGGCTTTTCATTTATTGTTTTAATTGAAATAACCTTTACATTAAAAATTTTTTCAATCGCCTGTTTTATTTCTGTTTTATTTGCTTTTGGATCTACTTTAAATGTATATTGTCCAGCCTCTTTTAATAACTGACTTTTTTCAGTAATTACTGGTGCTTTAATTATTTCTAAATATTTTGTATCACTCATTATGATAGCACCTCCTCAATTTGCTTCATAGCATCTTTAGTAGCAACTAGATAATCTGAACCCACTAAATCTAAAACACTAATTTCTTCTGGGGTCACCAATAAAATATTAGATAGATTTCTAGTAGCAAGAATTACATTTTCATCTAAATCTTTTACTACCAACAATATTTTTTTATCAGTTAGTTTTAATGAATCTAACACTTTAACAAAATCCTTTGTCTTCGGTGTTTCTAAAACTAAATCTTCTAAAATAATAATTGCATTTTCTAATGCTTTATAGCTGTATGCTGACTTAATAGCAATTCCACGCTCTTTACGATTCATCTTTTTACTATAGTCACGTGGAACTGGTGTACCATATCTTCCACCACCTACCCATTGTACAGATCTGATAGATCCTTGACGGGCATGTCCTGTTCCTTTTTGTCTCCACGGCTTTCTTCCGCCACCTCTAACTTCTGAACGAGTCTTTGTACTGTGTGTTCCTTGTCTAAGTGATGCACGTCCCAAAATAATTGCATCATATAAAACTTTATCGTTTGGAGTCATTCCAAATATATTCTCATTTAATTTTTCATCATTAATCTTTTCACCCTTAAGATTGAAAACATCTACTTTTTTCATATCTCTTCCTCCTTTCATCACAAATTATTTTTATACTTCCTGTGATGATATTATTCTGCACTTTCTATTACTTCTTCTTGAACTGATTCTTCTACATTTTCATCTGTTGGTTCTAATTGCTCAACTTCTTCAACATAGCTAATTAAATCAGCAGGAGTATTCACAACATCAGGATTTTTCACTGCTGTGTGAATGATAACTAATGATTTTTTTGGACCTGGAACATTTCCTTTTATAAGCATTACGCTATTTTCTTTGTCAATAGAGACAATTTCTAAATTTTGAATCGTTGTTTTTTGATTACCCATATGTCCAGGCATTTTTTTACCTTTTAACACATGCATTGGCAACATGGTACCAAGAGACCCTACGCCCCTATGGTATTGAGATCCATGTCCCATAGGACCACGAGATTGATTATGACGTTTAATAACACCTTGGAAACCTTTTCCTTTACTAATACCACTAACATCAACCATTTCACCTTCGCTGAATATATCTACGCCTATTACTTGTCCTAACGTATAATCACTGGTATTTACTCCCCTAATTTCTCTTAAGAAGCGCTTAGGTTCTGTATTTGCTTTTTTTGTATGACCCATGGATGGTTTGTTACTAGATTTTTCTTTAATTGTTTTTGTTGCAAGTTGAACAGCATCATAACCTTCTTTTTCTACTGTTTTAATTTGAGTTACCACATTTGGTTCTACTCGAATTACAGTAACCGGAATCAATTTACCCTCTTTGGTAAACACTTGGGTCATTCCGATCTTCTCACCTAAGATTCCTTTCATCTTTATTTCCTCCTATTATTTTGTTTTTATTTCAATATCTACTCCGCTAGGTAAGTCTAATCTTGCTAAAGCATCGATTACTTCCTTGCTAGGACTTTTGATATCAATAAGTCTTTTATGTGTACGCATCTCAAATTGTTCACGACTGTCTTTATATTTATGAACAGCTCTTAAAATTGTAAACTTTTCAACCTCAGTTGGTAGTGGTACTGGTCCTGAGATTGTTCCGCCTAATCGTTTAATCGTTTCAACAATTTTTGCAACAGCATTATCTAAAACTCGATGATCATATGCTTTTAACTTAATGCGAACCTTTTCCGTTGACATATAAATCCTCCCTTCGCCTATATCTAGTATAGACTTGCTCCATGCAAATAACCCAATAACCTAATTAACAACTTAACCCGGCGTATCAGCAACCTTGCATATCTAAGCAGTCACACAGATAAAATTATATCACACGTATTCTCTATTTTGCAAGTGTTTTTAATAACTTTTTAATTATTTAGTTATATAGAGAATTAACCACAAATATAGCACGTATATATTATAATATGATTAATCACATAGAAATCTTGACAAAATTATATATTTTCTAGGCTAATTTTATCGAAACAAAATATTCCTCAATATTAGGAAACTATTAGACGCTTACACAAAAATATAAGTTACAACTTAAATACAATACAAAAACATAAATATATATCTTAAAATATTTATTCATCCCTATTTCTTTTCATAGAGGCGGGAATTACTGAATTATTCCCAAATCTATGATTTAGAAAATCAACTACCTTTTGAACAGCATCATCTGACTCATTAATCTCTTCTTCCTGATCAAATAATGATACCTGTCTTGCATTACTTTTAGATAAATCAGCAATCCTGACCCCGATTAGTCTAATTGCTTCATTTCTAAAACTACTTTCTAATAAATGAAGAACCACTTTATAAATTTCAGCAGTATTATTGGTAGCTCTTTCCAATTTGACTTGTTTAGAGTAACTTTCAAAATTACTATTTTTATAAATAATCGCTACTACATTACAATACTTTCCCCTTTCTCGTAATTGTCTTGCTATATCATCAGTCTGTCTAAATAGGATCTGTGTTAATTCTGATTTTTCAGAAACATCTCTCACTAAAGTTTCAGTAGTACTAATACTTTCCGTTTTAGAAATAGGTCTTTCTACTTTACTATAGTCAATCCCATTCGCTGAATCTTTTAAAAACTGTGCTTGATTCTTAAAGTGTTTTTTTAATAATGAAATATCTGCATTTGCAAGTTCCCCAATCGTATGAATTCCAATTTTTTTTAAACGCTCTGCTGTTTTTTTCCCAACCATAAATAACTCATCTATCGGAAGCGGCCACAACTTTGATTTTACCTCATCTACGAAAAGGGTATGAACTTTATCTGGCTTTTCAAAATCACTAGCCATTTTAGCACAAAGCATATTATTAGCAACTCCTACATTGACCGTAAATCCGAACTTTTCCTTAATCCCATTTCTAATCTTATAAGCTAATTTTATATAATCATCATAAATATAATGCATACCAGAAAAGTCCAAGTAAGCCTCATCTACAGAATATTTTTGAGTATTAGGAGTATATTGTCTTAAATATTCGTGAAAGAGTCTAGACTGTTCATAATACCATTTATGGTTAGGCGGAAAAATTTGTAGGTTTGGACATTTCTTTCTAGCAGAGTAAATAGTTTCTGCAGTTTTAATTCCATATTTTTTAGCAACTGGGCTTTTCGCCAAAACAATACCATGACGTTTAGACTCATCGCCGCCAATAATAGAAGGAATATTTCTTATATCTACTTGATAACCCTGTTTTAAAAGATAAAGAGCAGTCCATGATAAAAAGGCATTATTCACATCCACATGGAAAATAATTCTTTTACTCATAGAATCACCTCTATACTAATTATAGAACATTTTTTCGATTTATACAATTTAAAAAACACCCAAGTGCATACACTACTTAATCATTAGACTTTTTTGCTTACAGATTTTTTATGGTATAATTCTTATTATACAGAGGACTCTATTATGATTAGCAGTACTTATATCATCTCCCAGATACTAACAGCAATAAATTATATATTATTTTGGATTACTTATTATATTAAAAAAAGACAAACTATTCTTCTTTTGGATTTTATGTCTGTTATATCACATGCCCTATCTTACTTATTGCTAGGCGGATATACTGGTGCTATGATGGGGATCATTGCTACCTTTAGAAACGGAATTTTTTTATACCAAGAGAAGAAAAATAAAGACACAAAAACAGCTTTATTATATATACTATACTTTATAACTATAATTTTTACTATAATCACTTATAAAAATGTTTTTAATATATTACCCATGATGGCCACAATATTATACACATACTCTATATGGCAAAAAGATGTATACAAGTATAAATTATTAGGAATTATTATTAGAATTTTATACTTTATATATAATACCTATTTAAAATCTATTGCCAGCATTTTATTAGAATTCATCACTTTTGCTTGTTCCCTTATCGGCTATACCAAAGATATTAAGAATCGTTGTTAAAATACAGGATGAGTATCTAGAAAAAAATCAAGTCAAAAACTTGAAGAAAATTAACATCTTACAAATCAAGCAAATTAAAATGGAAAAGAATTAAAGAGTGTATAGTTAATATAGATTGTACATTTGAAAATGAGATAGAAACAGGAAATCATCATATTATAGTTGGGAAAGTAGTTAGTTGTGATATAGATAAAGATAAATATTCTGATAATAAGGTTTCATTAAGAGGTAATATTCCTAATATTTATCATATAACGGGAAATAAATTTATGATAGATGGAGAATTTAAAGAAATATAATAATCTGGTAGTAAGAACTAATAAATCTTGATTAGACTATTATGTAAGAAAGGGATAAGTTATGGAATTGATTGATATTTTAGATGAGAATGGAATAAAAACAGGAAATACTTCCACTATAAAGGAACTTCATAAATCTGGAAAATGGCATAAGGTTGTAGGAATAATAATATATGACTTTAATAAAAAACTTTTAATGCAACAAAGAGCTTTAAATGAAATATCAGATCCTGGAAAATGGGATATTTCAGCAGCAGGTCATGTCAATAGTGGCGAAACTGAAATTGAAGCAGTTAAAAGAGAATTATCAGAAGAAATAGGTTTAAATTTAAAAGAAAATCAAATTGAACTTTTTATGTCTTATAAAAAAGAAGTTAATAATAAAACAGTAAATAAAAAACATCTAGAAGATATTTATATTGCACAAATAGATGCAGAAAGTATTAATGAATTTACGATTCAAAATGAAGAAGTTGAACAAGTTAAATGGTTTTCAATTAATGAGTTAAAAGAATTGATTCAAAATAATAAATTAAAATCTAGAAACAATATGTATGAAAAATTATTCAAATATCTAGAAGAAAATTAACAGAGTAAAGAATTTAACAATAATAAAATCCGCCGATTTTCCCCACACCCTTTATCGGCTCCTTTTAATTATAATTAACTATTCTTATACATTATAAAAAGATAATTTTATGAAAAGTTTGTACTTGTTCGATTGTTTTATAAGTTTACAAATAGTATAATATTTATAGAAAATACTAACTGTTGAGTACTTGCCAACTTCTTGAGGGAAGGAGGCTGATAGTTATGCATAAGAAGGATTTTTTAATTCTTTCCTTAATCATCATTATCTTCTTACTAATAGCCTTACTTTTTACTTTTGTAAAATAGTAATCTATATAAGAAAAATAGTACTCAATCTGCAATAGATTAAGTACTTAATCAATTAATTTGGGTAAGTACTCAACAAGCGAAAGTTCAGTATTTCCCTTTTTTAGTTTATGCAAGTTTCCTTGACATATTCATCATACCATAATTGTTAATTTTCTTCAAGTTTTTGACTTGATTTTTTTCTAGATACTCTCACCAAACTTTGAACTTTCTTTAGATGTAAGAGAAATAAGATTAGATAGTAGTAGTTTGTTTATCTTTTCTATATTTCTCCTTTTTT
>CAJUJA010000004.1 GCA_910586635.1 uncultured Bacilli bacterium
TCAAACAATTTGATTTCTCTTTTCTCTTTCATGATAAATTTATTATATAAATATATAACAGATACGATTTCATTTCTAACTTTACATTATGGGTCCTTTCTACTACCATTCTACAAAATTCACAGTATTTCTACTACTAGTTCCTTAAGAAATTAGCATCATCTTTATAAAATATAGTTATGATTGCTACTACATTTATGCAAAAAGCAACTAATGCTTGATAGAAGAGTTTATATCAACTATTTATAATTATATCGAGGTGATAAGTATGAAAAGAAAAAACCGGGTAAGCCTTATCTTAGCTTTTGCTTTTACTATTTTTATTTTAATAGGTTTCAGTTTAGATGCTTACAATGATTTAAGCCTATTTTCTAAAAATAGTGTTATGATATGGATTGTTATCTTTTTCCTAATTGTTTTGTTTTTAAGGGCAATCCTATATGTGTATGAACAAATAGAAAAAACTAAGGATTTTAAAAATGCGAGGAAACCAAAATTTATTTTAATTTATAAATTTTATAATGTTTTTGATAATCATCCCTTTTTAACATCATTTATTGTGATTTTATTTTGTTGGCTTATTTATATCATCGCTTTTTATCCTGCTATATTATCCCCAGACCCCAGTTATCAAATTTTACAATATTTTGGAATTGATAATAAATATTCTTATTACTCTGTTCTATTAGACAAAAATATGTTAATTACTAATCATCATCCTGTTTTTCATACTGTATTATTAGGAAGCTTTATAAAAATTGGACTTTTACTTGGAAACTTTAATCTTGGACTTTTTTTCTATAGCTTGGTCCAAATCATGATTTTAAATATGACTTTATCTTATACTATTACTTTTATGAAACAAATTGGTATGAATAAAAAGTTCTTAATCGGTTGCCTTATCATTTATTCACTGGTACCAGTCTTTCCATTTTATGCAATGTCACCTGTTAAGGATGTTCTGTTTACCTGTTTTCTTATTTTCTATCTTATTTTTATTTATCAATATGTTATATTAAAAAGAAAGGTTTCCTTTTTAAAAACACTTATGATTTTAATGATGATTACTCTATTTAGAAATAATGGAATTCATATTATTATCTTTTCCCTTCCCCTTTTATTATTCATAAAACGAAAAGAAAAACTAAAAATTATAGGACTATTATTGGCTCTTCTTTCCTTTTATTTTTCTTATCAAAAGATTTTACTTCCATTTTTTAGAATTACTCCAGGAAGTGTTAGAGAAATGTTATCTGTTCCTTTCCAACAAACCGCTAGATATGTAACATATTATGAAAATGATATTTCTAAAAAAGAGCAAAAAATTATTGATAAGGTATTAGATTATTCTACCTTAAAAGAACGCTATAATCCTCAAAAAGCTGATCCTGTTAAGAATAAATTTAATCGTTTTGCAACAAAACGAGATCTAAAAGAATATTTTAAGGTATGGGTTCAACAAGGAATAAAGCATCCCAATGTTTATATAGAATCCTTTCTTTCTAACACATCCGGTTATTTTTCTCCTTTAAAAACAAATTGGTATATTTATAATAGCTATCACAAATATCATAACGTTTTAGAACAACATCACCTATACTATTCTTATAACTCATTTAGGCCTCTAAGAATCATTCTTAGTACGATTGGAGTTATATTTCCATATATCCCAGTTATAGGATTATGTGTTAATATTGGCTTTTCTACATGGATTATTTTATTTATGATAAGTTATCTATTCTACAAAAAAAAGTATCAAGCTCTCCTATTATTTCTCCCCTCTGTTTTGGTTTTGGCCTTTTGTCTTCTGTCTCCTGTTAATACTTACTTTAGATACGCAATGCCTAATATCTTTGGTATGCCCCTTTTAATCGCCTTATTTTTAAGTATCGTTAAAAGACAAACATCATAATTTCGAATTATCTTGTTATCCAAAGGAATATTCATACTTATGTTTTTTGTTTGCTAACTATATCAAAACAGATTATAATATATGTGGTGGTAGTATGGATCAATTAAAAATTGGTAAATTTATTAGTTCTTTAAGAAAAGATATTGGAGTTACACAACAAGTCTTAGCAGAACATTTAGGGGTTACTGACAAAGCTGTCAGCAAATGGGAAAGGGGAATTAGTTGTCCGGATATTTCCCTTTTAGGTCCTATTAGTGATTATTTTCATATTACTATAAATGAATTGTTATTAGGTGAGAAAAAAGAACACTCTATTTCTAAAGAAGAAATAGAGAAAATAAACGAGGATATTTTGGCATATTCTTATAATCAAATGGGAATTAACAAACAATATCAAAAGAAACTAAAGATTATAATCAGTATTATTAGCATTCTTCTTTTGCTCATTCTTTTATTTTTTGGTATATACAGTTATACAAGAATACAAAAACAAAAGGAGCTAAGTGAGTATACCAACCGCTTAGAAAAGAATTTGCAACTTTATCATTTTGAAAAGGATAAGCCATTAAGATCTCCTAATTGGATTTTAAACTTAGAGGGAGTCACCTACGTTGTACCTACTATTACATATAAAAATTCTATCAAGACTGAAATATATAAGGAAATCTTATCCTACTCTGATTATGAAAACTATAATGGAATTATTGTTTATTTCAATGGTAAAAATATTTCTGTTTACCATTATGAAAATATAGGGGCAAAAAAAACTAACGTGATCATGATTTCCTGTAATCAAGATGGTGAGTTAAAAAAGGATAAAAAATATTCTAAAAAGGAAAAAGAGTTTTATTCAAGTAAAAAAGAAGAAATTAAAACAAGAGTGATTCAAATAGAGACTATGTGGCATAGCATTTATGAAGCATAATATAAGAAATTTCTATTATGAAATAGTATAAGTAAATTATTTCTATCATATTGTTTGATAGGTGATTAATATGGATAACAATAACAAAATAGTAAAAATAGGAAGAGAGTTAATTAGTGTAACAATTGTCACTTTTGCTCCCTTTTATTAAGCCCTCTTCATCTTGCAAGTATTGCTTATTATAAAGATCAGCAAAATAAGAAAAAGGAGTTTCAAGGAATTCAAAAAAAGATTAAAACCATTCTAGATAGATTTCCAGATGATACCCAAAATATTGATTACAATGATTATCACCAAGTTTTCCTTGAGGTATATAACAAAGTAAATTTTTTATCTGTAAAAGACTTAGAAACCCTGCGTCAATTTTGCCTATTAGCCTACGTCTCTCTTAATATGAAAGAATCTCTTATGGAAGAAAATCGTGATAAAATTGATATTTATGCAAGGTATCATAGAAAGATTGAAGATAAAATAGATGAGCAAAAGATACGGAAGAAAAGTATCCAAAGAGAAAAACTTAATTATTTTTTAAAAAGGAAAAGGTAAGTTCTATCTTACCTTTTCTTTATATTTACTACTTCTTCTTACCATAATAGGTAAATCAATTCCAGTATAAGATGGCCAATTGATAATTTCTGCTTCTTTTCCATACTTTTCTCGGTAGTCCATACAAACATCTTCTGCCCAATATTTTCCCATCCATTTGAGATGTTCTTTTGTAGAATGATCGCAAGGGCAAAATGCCAACATTAAATTCTTATCTTCTTCAAACGCTTTATCTGCTATTGAAATTGTAGCTTTGCAAGGGTATAGGCCATATAAAGTGTCAATCCCTTTAATATCTGTTTCTTTAGTAAATTTTTCTTTTACTACTGTTACATTTTCTATATCAGAAAATAAAAGTTCTGGTTCATAAATCGTTAAGCTTCCATGGCTTAACTTTATTTTAGGAATTACTAATTCTGCTAACCTTGGGTAAGATCCAGCACCTATTTCACAACAGTTTCCCTCTAAAAAGGAATAACTTTGTAATAACTTAGCCATTTCTATATAAGGATATGATCCTTCATTATAAACGCCAAATTTTGAGAATATTTCTGAGTCATCTGTTGCAATTTCATGTGGTGTATTCTTGGGAAATTCTATTATATAGCTATCTTCAAAGATATGAATCGACAAGTATTTCGCCCACTCTATATCCTTGTCTTTATTTTCTATAATAAAATCCAACATTTCCGTTTTTTTACTAAAATATTTTTCTTCGTTTAATAATTTCATCTTTTATACCCCTTTTAAAACAGGCTTATTATATCATAGATGCTATATAAATGCAAGAAAAATAACTTTTAGAATGAAACTGTTGCAATAATTGGTTTATGATCACTCATTCTATTTTGTAAGTGGATTACTCTAGCTTTTTCTATCTTCCAACTTTTTGGAATAAAAATATGGTCAATAGGTAATCTTCTACACTTATGAGTTGGTTCATTCACCTCTACCCTTTTATAGCCCATTTCCCTCATCCTGCGAATGAAAATTTCAAAATATAAATCTCCAATTGTGGCATTAAAGTCACCCATTAAAACGAATGGATATTCTTCGCTTTTTAATTTTTTGACCAGATATTCTAATTGTTTTCTCTTTATTTTATCAGAGAATACATCAATATGCGTACTCATTACCTTTATTCTTTTAGAGTCCACCTCAATCGATATTTCTGTAATAATTCGAGGAATACTTGGAAAAGATGGAATGTGAATCGTTTTCGTATCTAAAATCTTGTATCTTGAAATTACACTAGTAGCTTCATTAAACTTATTAAATGGAGGAATTCTATTCCCTAGTTTAGTAAATCGGTATTTTCCCGCTAATTCATATTTTTTTTCTAATATTGGTAATAACCTATCCTGATATCTTTTTGTTAATTCTTGAATCCCCAATACATCAATTTTATAATTTGTTAGGAATTTTAGCAGTTCTATCGTATGATCTCCATATTTATCAATCCCTGAATACTTTTTGATCCTATACTTATTCTGAATATTAAATGTTGCTATTGTAAGTTTCATATATTCCTCCTAAAAGTCAACAAAAAACGCCATACTGGCGTCCTTTTATTATTAATTTACAGCGTCTTTTAAAGCTGAACCTGGTTTAAATGTAACTGCATTTCTAGCAGCGATTTGAACAACAGCTCCTGTTTTAGGATTACGTCCCTCACGAGCAGCTCTTTTTGAAACTGCAAATGTTCCGAATCCAACTAGTGGAACTTTATCTCCTTTTGATAAAGCTTCAGTAATTGATGCAATCATAGCATCAATAGCCTTTGTAGCATCTGCTTTTGTTAAACCAGCTTCTTCAGCTACTTTTTCTACTAACTCTACTTTTTTCATTTTTAATTATACCTCCCAATATTTTTTAAGCATTATTATGTTATGCTTACATATTGAATTTATCATGAATTTCTATAAATTGCAATAAAAATACTTAAAAAATAGCAAAAAAGAACCTTGTTTATCAATAATTCCGTTATGGTAAACAAAAACATTAAAATTTTTCTATTTCTTCTTGTCTAGCTTTTTATTAATAGAGTCTAATAAGGTAATAATACTACCCATTCCATAGAAGAAAACACAAACAAGAAAGGCTACAAACCAAATTGTTAAAGTTAAAGAGAAGTTAAATTCAGTTGTAGTACAGGTTTTGGAATATAACCCTGATGTAGTCCCACAGGACGGAAAAACATTTCCAAAAATTACTCCTATACAAATTCCAGCCCCCATAATAACTAAGGCAATGATTTGATAATGATTTAACTCCTGTTTGCTTACTCCATCTGTAACTTTTTGTAATTTTGGTAAATCTTTTCTTAACTTTTCTATTTCATCAAACATATTCATACTACTTAGTCCCCTTTTTACTTGGCTTATTTTTCTTATCAACATAATCCTTATATAAGTAGATATACCTAGATAATAATATCGTATAAGCAGTTACTAACATTGATATAACTGCCCCGTCAAAGGTAGAGGTTTGAATTAAATCAATTGTGAGCAAAATAATTCCCAAAATTACTATTGCATAAAAATAATTTATATTACTAATATCATTAAAAGGAGACTTATCCAGTTTAAATTCTTTCCAAATTCTTGTATTATATAGTAAAGAATGTATCATATAAATTAGAAACATGATATAAATTCCTAATGTAACTAAAGAGGTTAAACTAAGGGACTGAATAATCGTCAAAATAGAAGTAATGGTAAATATTGTATATATTAAAATTAAAAATAAGTTTAAAAAATTAAAATATTTCTTACCTATCCTTGTTTTTAACGGAATAAAATATAAAAGTCCAACTAAGTAGATACTATTATGATTCAATAAGTTTCTTAAGATTGCATTGGATCCTATATTGTTTTTTACTGCAAATGACTGAGATAATATAATAATCAAGGCTAAAGAAGTAATTGCTAAGGTCGTGATAAAGTTAGGATTATCATACCATTCTACTACTTCTACTTCTTTTTTTTGTATTTTTTCTTTTTCCATAATACCACCTTCCTATTATTAATATTATATCATAATTACTGTGTAAATTATATGAATTTTTTCGTTTACTAAAAATTTCAAAATAGTAACTTATCTTTTTTGTCTTTTAATTAACTTCGCATGCATGACTACTCTTTTGTGGTCATCAAAGCAAGTAGAAAGGGTTAAAACTTTATCTGTATCTCTTACTTGTGTTTTAAAATCATAATAACTCCTTTTTAATATTAAGTCTAAAAAGGAGGAAAACTGTCTGGAATCTAAAAAGTTAACTTGGATGTAATCATTAGTAGTTGGAATATGATAAACACTAAAAACCTGCCAAAGACTATTTTCGTACTTTGTAGATAATTTAATCACATAATTATTAGAATTTTGATACCAATTACTATTTAATATATTCTTAAGACTTCCAAACATAGAACCATTTTTTCTACCGTGTGCATAAAGAATTGTATTTTTATCAAAATCCTTTATTTGATTACGATAATCCATGAAAACCCAACCAGCCTCATTTTTAGATCCATAAAAACTATGATTTAGATAATACTCATTATCTGAATGTTTTACTACTGGATAGTTAATATTTGTACCATTTACCGAAATCCATGCTACAACTTCTTGATTTTTCTTTTCTAAATCTGAAAAGTCGACCTCTATATAATCCATTTTAATAAAGTCCCAATATGGATCAAACGAAGATACTCCCTCCTCATCGATTACTTTTTCTTTTTCATCTTCTTTAGTCTTTTTATCATGAATAGAGGTTTTTTCTTCTAAGTCGTTCCTTTCTTTTCTATTATCATAGTTATCAAACACCCATAATATAATATGAATAGAACTATAAATAATAAGACTTATTGATAAAATTATAATTAATAATAAGAAAAAATTATTTCTTTTTAAATATTGTTTTCTCTTCTTCATGAGATGCTCCTAAAAAGTTCTATGCTTCTACATAGAACTTTTCTTTTTCCTATTATAAACTATCATACTTCCTAGTAACATGAAACAGCCCAAGGTGAATAAGGTCCCATACAGTTGGATAGAATCTAAAGTATCTGGATTCTTTTCTCCGTTTTGAATATCTGTACTTATATTATCACTCTTGTTTTTTCCATAAACTGCATATTCTGATAAATGGGTTGTAGTAAAACTTACAAAACCATTTTCATATGTTGCAGAAATTTCCTCGGCTACGGTACCATTTTTAATATAGGCTACTTTATAAATATCATACTTTGTAGATACTGGTATTTTAATACGAAATGAACCACCACTTAGAGGTACTATCGTACTACCATTGTACATGGATATATCATAAGCAGCAATATAATTAAAATCTCCCAATTTTATATTTTGTGCATTTATATTTGATACTTTTAATGTATGATTACTACTTAATGCCTTATTTGTAGTAAAAGTAATTCCCCCATCTGTAAAGTTTTTATTATCCTCCACATTGGTTGTCCCTTTTACCATTTCCTCTAAGACATTATATCTAGTATCTGACTGAATCATCGCTTCTATTTGTGCTTTCTTCTCACTATCAATCGCACCAGAAAAGGCTTGGTCTCCAATTACTATATATGGAGTTGCATAAGTACCATTACTAGATTGTCCATTTAAGAAACTTGCCGTTTTATCTAATAGGTTAAAATTAGTGTTACTAACTCCTGATTCTGCTACTTTATAACTTATTATTTTAAACTTATCCCCATATTTAGGAATTAAAGTATCCTTTACATAATTTAAGAAGTTAATACAATTTCTGCATCCTTTTCCACGAAATAAGTAAACCACTACTTTATCTCCTGAATCTGTGTATTTTCCATAATCTACACCTGTGATTGCCTCATCAGTAAATGCATCACTTAAATTCTCACTTGTATACCTAGATAAATCTAGCCCTGCTGCTCCTACACTACTAGGGATAATAAAGGTTGTCACCATAAACAACAAAATCAAAAATACATTCTTTTTTTTCATAATCTCTCTCCTTTTTTACTATACAATACAAAATAAAATATAAATTGTCAAGCAGTTTTTACGTTTTTAAAACATTTACAATCATAGGCTTGCTATGGTATACTATGCCTATATTTGGAGGTGATTTCTATGCCAATACCTGTTGTTGCCATTATTGGCAGACCTAATGTTGGAAAGAGTACATTATTTAATAAAATTATAGGCAAAAAAATTGCCATTACAAAAGATATACCTGGTGTTACAAGAGACAGAATTTATCAAGAAGCCATTTATCAGAACAAAAAATTTTTTTTAATTGATACTGGCGGAATTGATTTAGAAAAAGCAGATTTTAATACTGAAATTAAGGTTCAAGCAGAAATTGCTATTAAGGAAGCTGATATCCTAGTATTTATGGTAGATGGCAAAGAAGGACTTACTTCTAATGATTTAACTGTACGTGATCTACTTAGAAAGACGAAGAAGAAAGTAATTGTTGCTATTAATAAGATAGATTTTAAAGATGCGAAGGAAAATTTATATGATTTTTACGAGTTAGGATTTGATACTTATATTCCTATTAGTAGTATTCATAATACAGGTTTTGTAGAATTAATGGATGCTATCACAATGAATTTTTACCAAATTGAAGAGGAAAAAACCGATCATCGTGTAAAATTTTCTATTATTGGAAGACCTAATGTTGGGAAAAGTTCCTTAATGAATGCCTTATTAAATGAAGAACGTGTTGTTGTTTCTAATATTGCGGGAACAACAAGGGATTCCATTGACTCTATTTTAAAATACCACGGGAAAGAGTATATTTTAATTGATACCGCTGGAATGAGAAAAAGAGGAAAAGTATTTGAGTCTATTGAAAAATATAGCCTGCTTAGATCTATGCGAGCAATTGACCGGAGCGATATTTGTTTAGTGGTTATTAATGCGGAAGAGGGAATTACTGAACACGATAAACATATTGCAGGATATGCAATAGAAAAAGGAAAAGGGTTAATCTTTGTAGTCAATAAATGGGACACAGTAAAAGATACTACCATTAATGATTATAGGAAACTAATGAAAGCTGAATTCCAATTTGCTACTTATGCCCCTATCGTCTTTTTATCTGCTCTTACCAAGAAAAGAATTCATACTTTAATGCCTGAGGTTTTAAAAGTAGAGGAAAACATCAAAAGAGAGATTAAAACCAGCATTTTAAATGATGTCATTTTAGATGCTTATCAATTAAATATCCCCCCTTCTTATAAGGGAAAAAGACTTAAAATTTATTTTTCTAGCCAAACTGGTACCAAGCCACCAAAATTCACTTTAAGGGTCAATAATAAAGGATTAGTCCATTTTTCTTATTATAGGTATCTAGAAAATAAATTACGAGAGAACTTTGATTTACAAGGAACTCCTATCATGATACAATTTAAGAATAGGAGTGGTGATGAATAATGTTTTTTCAAAATAAGAATCCCAAGACAGAATTAGAAGGGCTAGATAGAGCATTAGAAATTTTACAAGATCGTTACGACAAAAAGGCAATTTCCATTGAAGTATTTTCTAAAAAATGTGAGGAAATTGCAAAGAAACGTGCTAAATATAAAAAAAAGTTAGAACGACAAGAAAGAAATTCTTATTAAAGGATTTCTTTTATTATAAACATTATTTTATCTTTATCATATAATTTATTAGGAGGTTTATTATGTTTGGAGATAGCTTTTTTAAAAGAGTCGAGAAAAAAACCAATGTAGATAAAAATACTATTTTATCCCTTGCTAAAAAATTACAAAATTCTAATAATATGAAAGATGAAAAAGTACTAAGAGATATGGTGCAGGAGATTTCAACTTTAACAGGAAGAAAGGTTGAAAAAGAAAGGGAAGACAAGATTGTAAATGCAATTATGAAAGATAATGTCCCAAAAGATATTGATAAAATGTTTTAAGAGGCTGTAATGAAATAAAGTAATTTCATTCAGTTCTTTTTAATTTAAATATTAAAAAACGCTAGATATAATAGTTGGGCTACTCTACTTAGAATAAACTATAGCAATTGAACTTATAAAATATTATTATCTTAGATGATAAAATAATGATGGTGATGTCTATATTATTAAAAGGTTAAGGGAAACAAGAGAAGATAACGAGGAAACACAACACGATATAGCAGATATATTAGAAGTCAAAAGAGGCAATTATGTTTCTTGGGAATGTGGTAGTGATATAATACCGCTAAAAAAATTATTTCAGTTTGCAAATCATTATAATGCTTCTATTGATTACATTTTAAATTTATCCAATGATAATATAAAAATAGTTTCTAATGCTAATTTAGATACATCTATCATTAGTAGAAATTTACGAGAAATAAGATACAACCAAAAAATATCGCAATCTAAAATAGCTGAAAGTATTGGCATTAATCAATCAACTTGGTGGGTCTATGAAAATGGAATAACATATATAACTACATTAAATTTAATGACACTGTGTAAAAAATATAACTATTCTATTGATTGGATTTTAAATAGAAAAATCTAACTATTAAAAATCAATTAATTTATTATCTCTTTCGATTTATATAAAGATTCATATTTAATAATATTATAGGATATACTATTATAAACAAAATTATTAAGATAAGTGATAATAGTCAAAATGCAAAAAAAACAAATATATTATCATTAATTTTTTATTACAAATATACTTTTTCTAAAGTGGCAGCTTCTATTTACATTAATAAAAAAGCATCACATCACTTGTGATTACTTTTTTTATGGCACAGTATAAATCTGTGATTGACTTTCTTAAAGATATCAGAAATGCCATTTACTAAAAATATGTCATTAGAAATTTAGTCCTCTTCAACATAATACCACTTATTTTTTAATTTCCTTTTTTTATCTACGTAATGCCATTCATAATCATTATAATTATTGAAATACACTATATTCTGTGCAAAATTAATTTGAGAATTAAAGCATATTATTATATTATTCTTTTCTTTTTGAATATATTCTACATCAAACTTTTCTATGAAAGTAGCAATATTTTTATAGCTTTTTTTCAATTCATTAGCACTGATAACAGAGTGTTCTTTATTAATATCCAGTTCATATAGGGAATTGTTTTTTCTTAAAGTCATAGACTCATAATTTTGATTTAATAATTCATCTTTTAAACTATTAAATTCATTTTGATTCATATAATAATACATCATGATTTTAAAAGAATTTTCTTTTGCCGAAGGAAAAAATATAATAATTAACATAATACTATATATAACACCAAATAGAGTTAATAAAAACAGTTTTTTCATAAATTAGCACCTCATATAATTAAATTTGTTTTCGCCACATTTCTATTCCTTTTTTTATTGCCTTATGATCATTAGGATCATCACAATAATATGGACCTATTAAAATTTTAGGAGTAGCACCACAATGAGCATATCCGCCACCCATATATAATAATTCATCAGAAAATCCCATAGCTTTGCCAACATATCCATAATGTATATTCCCAAAATCTTCTGCATCAATCACTTCTCCATTGAATATAAATTTTCCATTATTTTTCAAATATGGAACATCAAACTCCTTCTCCCATATTTCTTCTCTTTTATAATCCCATTCCTGTTTATGATTAACCTGATTTTTAAAATAGTCTAATGCAGCAGCTTGACTCAAAGTTCTACTATAATAATTAGCTTCTAGAGCATTTTGGTGTAATACCTTATTTAATTCAGCACTATAATTAGGCAAATTATTATTATTTTTTTTTGTTGTTTTTTTTGTTGCTTTTTTATTTTTGTTTTTACTAGTAATACTACTTACTACCTTAGCTACTTTCTTTACAACTTTGTTAACAACAGATTTAACCTTTTTAAATATTGATTTTAAACTAGTTCCATTATTGTCATAATTATTAATAGGATTATTACTTACATATGCATACAAATTACATGATATTATGTCCTGATTTGAACCTAATATAACATCTGGGCTAATAAATCTTCCCCATTTAGGATTATAGTATCTATTGTTCAAATAATATAATCCTGTTTCCTCATCATAGTAATAACTTCTATATCTAATTGGGTTTATTTTACCTATATGATTATTGTCAGTAATTTCAATACTATTTGAATCTTTTACTGAAATTAAGTCTCCCCAACTGTCATATTCATAAGTTACTATCTTTTCTCCATTTTCATTTAATATTCCTATTACATCATCTTGCATATTTTTTAAATAAAAATATATATTTTCATTATATTTAAATCCTATTAACCCATCAATATCATATATATAGTATATCATATCATTATTTCTTTTTTCAAATATAATATTATTATTTATAGTCTTATATTTTGTGCATATACCATTAACAACT
Source organism: uncultured Bacilli bacterium (assembly GCA_910586635.1). GTDB lineage: Bacteria > Bacillota_I > Bacilli_A > RF39 > UBA660 > UMGS995. The sequence goes on from CAJUJA010000004.1 coordinate 12,758, forward strand.
TTAGATAACCTTACGCCATTTAAATCATATGCATAATTAACTAATATACCATTATCCTCATCTATATATGACTTTAGAGAGTTTCCATCAATCCAAGTTAAACTAGCAGTCCCAATATTAATAGGATTACCAATAGCATCATATGATATATTTTCTTCATCAAAGCAAGTCAATTGATCTTCCCAATTAATATTATTATATTGATAAACATGTGTTTTTATAATCGCATTATTACTATTATCATATATAGTCTTATTTATAATATTTCCAGAAATATCATATGAATAATCTATATGAGTACCACTATCATAGTTATATTCACTTATTAATTCATTAAAATCATCATACTCATAATGTTTTTGTAATTCATCATCATTAAAAATATCAGTTATATTATATAATTGGTCATAAATATATGTATTTTTGCTTCCATTAATTATAAAATCTCTTATCATATTGCTTGTTCTTTTTCCATGTGTTAAATAATTAATTTTCAAATTCAAAATACTGCCAATCATTTTTTTATTCATTCTATTTAAGTCATCATACTCATAATTAATAATCATATTGTCGTCAGATAACTCAATTACATTCTCATAGCTATCAAAGTTCATATCTTGGCTATGTTCTATATTATCGAATATATATTTTTTCTGGACAATATTATTATTGGAATCATATTTATATTTGGTAATAAATTGTTCCTCTTGATACATATATAGTCTATTACTTTCGTCATAATAAAATTTAGTTTGTCCATAGTTAGATATAATCTTTGATATATTTCCATTATTATTATATTTATATAGATATACATTATCCATCTTCGTTATTTTACTTACTCTATCAAAATAATCATACTCGAAGTTAATAATATTGTCATTTCCATACAAAATTGATATCAAATTACCATTGTTAGATTCATAGTTATTCTGTAAAAATACTATTTGTTCACCCAAAGAAGTTTCCACTATATTTAAAAAGTCATCATATTTTAATTTAAAAATTTTATTTCCCTGACAAATTTCAGAAATTAAATTTTTATTATTGTAATGATATATTATTTTTCTTCCATTAAAATCACATGACACTAATTGTTGTCTATCATTATATTCATATGTAGTTATATTTCCCTTTGGATCTGTACTTGACTCTAATAATCCTGTATTTTGATTATAAGAATACAAGGTTGTATTAAGATTACTATCTGTAAAACTATTTATAAACTTATTATCTTTACTATATGTATATTCTATTTCAGTAAATATGCTTTCTTTTGTTTCAATATAAAACTCAGTTCCAGATTTATCACCATCAAGCACCTTCGTTGATAATAAATTACCATTTGCAACAACATACTTTGATACAACCCCATTTGAAGTTATATCTTCATATACTATACTATAAGAATAATCATCATTCTTCAACAATTTAAATAAATTATTTGTAGCACTATTTTCTAGAAAAATGTTTCCATCTCTATATGTCATAACATAATCTGGATTCATTAAATAACTGATTTTATAGAAATCTCCCTGTTTTTCAAATTTCCATAGTGTATTACTACAGTTATTCTCCTCCAAAAGAATATTATTTAACTCTGCTTTAAAGAAACTATTTGTTCCTTTTTCTCTAATTCTAAATATACCTCCATCAATTTCTTTAACATATAATTTTGATGTTCTCATTTCAACTGGATTTCCAAAATCATTATATATCATTTTATTAGAAACACCATTATCTGCTATCATATTTATTACTCGATCTTTTTTAATTTTATCATATTCATATTTAAAACTATTATTTAACGAATTAGTAATACTTATTATTTTATTACTCTCATCATATTTAAATGACTCACTATTCTTTGACTGATCTTCTATAGAAATTAAATTTCCTTTTTCGTCATAATTATATTCACCACTTGTGACATTTTTATAAAAAGATAAATTTGTTAAATATAACTTATTTGCATCCCCATTTTGAAATAAAGAAATTGTAATTGACTTAAAATCTTCTATTGCCACTTCTTTATTAATATAATATTGCCATACATTTTCACTAGTCACTGGTAAAACATAAGAGGATATACAATGACCAAAATCGTCATTGTATGGTTCATAAAATATTGAAATATTAGATGCTGTATAAGGAGCATATTGTACTATTCCATCATACTTATACCAAAATGCCAGTGTATAAACATCTCCTTTTTTACCTTTTATATCAAATTTTTTATTAATATTTGTAGAATTTAGAGGATTCATTTCTATTCTCAATGCTTTATCATTATTATCATTTATACTAACAACTTTAATATAATCATTGGGATTTAATTCTTGCTCACCTCTACTGGCAGATAAACTCCATCCTGATAATCCCTGTGAAAAATTAGAATTTTCCAAGATATTATAATAGTTAGCAACTTCTCCAGTTTCTAATTGAATATCATCTACATAAATAATTCCAATATCTTGCAGTACAATCTTAATTTTCAAATCACTGGTAGCTTCTTCATCATAATATATTGTTGTATCAGTTCTTTCAAACTCATCAGACACCTTAATAGTTTCGGAGCTTTCTATTTCATTATCCTTACTATCAAAGTATGATAAAGAAATATATGCTGCAATATTACTTTTTATATATGCGCTAAATGTATAGTATTGTCCTTTTTTAATAATAACATCCTGTTCAATACATCTGTTATTCGAGCTTGATTGTAATTTTAAACTTCTTAATCCTGAATGATAAAATTCTGTATCAAAATTTTTTGTTATTCCATCTTCAGATATAAAATAATCATTGTCAACTTCAAAACTTGTATTTTTTAATAAATTGTTTATATGCCTAATAGGAATCACATCTGAAACTATATCATTATTTTCATTATATTCTTCTTTAATCGAATATGCATTGGTAATATCATTAATAGATTTTAAATTACTTTTTGATACCACATTACCATTAGTATTGTACGCAAGCAATTCTACTCTACCCTTATGATCTATAATGGTTGTACAACCTAATCCATATTCAAGTGTATAAAATTGCCCTATTTTATGATTCAATCCATATTGAATAACTTTTTTTACTCTATAAGGACTTTTTTCATAATACTCATAATTTATTTTTAAACCAGTAACATCGGTAATTCCAGAAATTACATTAGTTGATGCATATTCAAATAAAGTTTTCCCATTTTTTGTATTAATTGAAGTAAGAATGTCATTTTCATATTGTAATGTAACTATTTCACTCTGACTATTTATAATTATTTTATCTTCAGCATAGGTTATATTAATTATATTATCAAAACTATCAGTAATTTTATTAATTGAATTATTTTGGTTTAATATAATGCTAATTTCATTTCCATTACTATCTTTGATTTTTGTTAAATGGTATATATCACCTATCTTAGTAAAGGTTTTTATTTCACCATTACTACTTGTCATTATGTAGTCTAAGTTATCTTTTACAATACTTAATCCTAAACCATCTTCATCATAATAACTATTTTTATCTTGTGAAGAATCAAATCCATATCCGCCAAGATTAAAATAATGAATAGTACCATCTTCATCAATATATTGTAGTCTATTTTCATCTTGCTCTTTTATATATTGTTCTAGATTTAACTTAAACCCTTTCCCAAAAAAAGTACTATTTTCTAAAATAACATCATTAGTATTATAAACCAATTCTAAACCTACAGGAATTGCTCCTCCTATTGTTTTCCCTAAACTAAATACTGAAGTAATATTACCATTATATGTATTAATATATGAAACCCCATCTGTAAAATTTTGCTTTTTATAATCCCAATAAGTCTCTAAACCATTTTGATTACGATATGTTATAGCTGCAATTGGTTTAGGATTTCCTGATACTTGATTTTCTGTAGAAAAAAACATTGGAAAATCATCATCAACATATTCTTCATTACAAGATTTTATCATTATACCATAATTTGGAGTATCACGATACCACTTCTTCACTAAATTGGTTATATCAAAACCAGTGGTTCTATAACTTAAGGTAGAATTAACAATAGTTGATCTTTCAAATTCATATACAGATTCGACTCTATTATTGAATTTATCATTCATCACATTCCAAGTTGCTGTATTAACATCCCAATCTGAAGTTACTTGATGAGTTTCCATTAAATAAACTTTTGAAGAAGTATTAGAAGTAGATTTAACATAAGGAACAACATATAATGCTGCATCAATAATTTCACTACCTGTTCCTATTTGTGGCAAAGTAAATTTGATAAGTGTCCTATTAATTCTATCTACACCGTTGATATGTTCTACTCCTGCTTTTAAATAATGTTTTGCATTTCTATTGTCATTATTATCACCTGGATAAATATATGTATCATATAAAGAAAGTTCATTGTTTTCATTCGTTATAGTTGGATCTATATAGACTGGAAATATTCTTTTTTCAGAACTCAACCACTCATCGTCCAAAACCAACGTCAAAATATATCCATCATCAAAACTATTAAGTAAATAATGAATACTATCATTTCTTATTTCATTCGAATCCATCATATATGGTTTTTCAATTTTAAATATAATTTGCCCCTTTTCATTCTTAGCTATTATCTCCCCATCTTCATTTGATAAAATTAGATCAGTATCTAATTCAAAATTTAATTCTGAATAATTAGCGTTTTGTAATACAATTGTTTCCTTTACCTTATTTGATAAAGTTTGATATTCAACTTTAATATCATCAGTAATATTATTATAAGTAATATTTTGCATTTTTTTAGAAATTTTTCTTTTTTCAGATTTAAGATTGCCTATACTTGATTGTCTAATCTTAAAATCTATATAATGATCATCCTTAGTCATCTTCATTAATGAATCTCTAAAATTTTCTTTAAATTCGACTTTATAATCATTATTTTTATTTCTTAATACACCATTCTCACATACCAAAGTATTATCAATTTCTTCATACTTTCCATCTTTCAAATAATGAATATCTGTATCATATACTTCAGCAAGAATTGTACCATCTTCTCTTAGAAAATGTTTTTCACGAGGTTTTCTTTTTTCTATTAGTTCAATTTGCTTCATCATAATACTCTCCTAACTAATTCTTTTCCACATATAAACTGCAAGATATGGAGGCATATTATTGTGAGCACCATTTCCACCAGTTTTTTGACATCCAGAAATATCTCCTCCTATTATTGCATTTCCATTTCCATGAAATGGCACACCTTTTCCTGAATTTCCAGACCCATCATGGGAATGAAATATTAAGGCATGTGCATGGCTTGGCATTTCTGAAGTAGTAAGTTTATGTGTTTCCTCACCACCAATTGATCCATTTTGGTAGGTATTTCCACATGCTAATAGAAATTTATCTTTAATTTGTTCCCAACTTCCTCCAAAAAGAAACCCTGGATCTTTTTCATTTGTTGAAATATAAATAGAACCAACTGGATACATAGCATTCAATAATGTATCTGAAATTAAGGCATCCGTCTTCAAACTTTTCACTGCTAAGTTTCCTTCACTATCTAATTCAAATTTATTATTTTTAGAAGTAACACAAGTTACATTTAAGTTGTTTACTTCTAAATTTGTATTTTCTCCTTCTTTTGTAAAAGCATTTGTTATATAATCATTCATTTTCTTCTCCTCTTTTCATTTATAATTTTGTATATAACTTTTTTATATTAAGTATTGTTAAGCAAGTAAATAACATCTAGCATTTTATTAAACTTTCAAATCATATTATCATCTCACTTTCTAATGACAATTTCTCATAGAAAGAAGAGATTTAACAGTATATGCAAAGTACCATTATTTTTCCTTACTTTATAAGGGGTTTATATGTAAATACTCCAACTTTTGACCAAAATACTATTCAAAATAGTACGTCAGACATACCATTCTAAGAAAAAAAGACTAAAATTTAGTCTAATTTACCAGTAAATATGTTATTAATCTAAAATTTACAATGTCATACTTCATACAAAAAGGTACTATATATCCATACATTATAACCATTGATTTCTAATTTAGCAGAATTTGTTTTTGTATCTATGTTTTTTACCTCATAAATATTTTTATTAATTACGTAACTTTTACCTCCAACTACTTTATCATCCTGTCCTTGTGAATTTCCATATTGATCCACCTCTGTAAAATCGTCTAATGGTATCCAGTGATAATCTTTAGCTAGTTCTCTATAATAATCATTATAACTAACACCAGTTAATTTTGTATTACCAAAAAGATTAGTAGATAGTGGACTTTTTAAAATATCCACTTTAAAAATACCATCAAACTTAACCTTAGAACCAACATGAAGTATTTGGTCAACTGCTTCTACCTGTTTTACTGGAGTATCTTTTACCAATATATCTTTAGTAGTTCTCCAATTACCATCATTACCCTTTATAATGTTAGTATTATCTACAAAGTAACAATCATCTAAATCATACTCATTATTAAAATGATAATTACCATATTGATTTTTGAACCAAGAAGTATCAGAACTTTGACTAACTTCTATATGGCAATGAACTCCAGTCATATTGGAATATCCTTTCCTTCCCATATTTCCTAACCGACTTCCTTGCTCTACAACCTGTCCAACTCTAACATCCATAGTCTCATCATGAGCAGTCATAAATGTTGCATAATCAACTCTTCCATTGGCAAATCTTACTTTTTTAGTCGATTGCCACATAACTTGTCCTGTTTTAGGGTAGGTTTTTATGCATTTACAGGTACAGGAAGCATAATAGGGATATTTGACTCCTGCTACTTTTCCTCTTACGTCATTAGCAAGTATCCCCTTATGAGAATAAGCACCTCCTGAGCCTTGTGATATATACATATCAGTGAAAGGACATAAAAAATTTTCAATTCCCCTATTACTAGACTTTTGACCTTTTATCATATTACTTCTACCCTTTTCTTATTTATATAATTAGCAATTAATGTTTTTACTGCTGATATTGCTGCAGCTAATCCTCCAATACAAGAACTCTTAAAAATTGCTCCATTATAATCTATTGTATTAGATAAAACTACAGAAAATCCACCTAAAAAACCTTCTACAAATGTCCAAAAAACTCGTCTTACAATATCACTTTTCATAAAAAATTTAATTTTACTTAATATTTTCTTCATCATATCACCTTCTAATTTAATCTGTCTTCTAATTTATCAATCCTATCATGAGCATGTTTTGTATTCTCTTCACATCTTGCAACACGTTCACTTATATCATCAAACTTATTATTCAAATTTTTGACTTCATTTTTAAGTTCAACATTTCCAGTAATTACCAAATCAAGCTTAGTTGAGATTGTAGTATCTCTTTTCACACGTTCTTCTATAGCCTCTTTGTTATCATTATTCATATTATTTTTGTAAGTCAAAATAGCTATTAAGGATGTGATGATAGTACAAAAGATAGATATAATTAGTGAATAATTTATACTCATTCTTATCACTTCTTTCTATATATTAAAATAGATTAATAACAATCATTATTTAAATCATGTCATATCAATATCCCTCCATTTCTATCATCACTTTCTCACAATAATAGTTAAGTTTACAGTACGTGCGGCGTACCTTTTTCTAAATATAATTAATTAGACTTCTTAACTTAAAGGATCAAAATGATTAACCTGCAGTATCTGATTGATATCATCAATTGGAGAATCATATAAATTTCTTAATATGTAACAGTATAGGCAACTCTTCTCATTATCATAACTTTCTATATGGAATCCTGCCATTTTAAGTAAATCGAAACTAAACTCTGGTGGTAATTTCATTCCAATACATAAAGCGATTATTGTTTCTAATGAATATCCTCTTTTTCGATTCGTTTCTATTTCCTTAATAGTTTGTGAACTAATATAGGACTTTTCTTCTAACTTTTCTCTTGTCATTCCCATACTTTCTCTTAAATATCTTAATTTTCTTCTAAAATCGTATGGTAAATCATCACATATAATAGAAACCTTATTATAATAATTTTCAAATTTTTTAGGAGATTTTTTTATTTCATAAATTGATTCAAATTTTTTTATCTTTTGTCTCTTTTTCATTCTTATATTTGCATCAAAATTACTAACTACTTTGGATAAACTGCTTTCTCTTTCCTTTTTATTCATAATATACACCCCTGTTAATTAGCTATAATAGCAAAAAAAAAGAGACATGAATATCACCATAATTATACTATAATTGATCGAGTATGTCCTATATAAGTATAGCTTGATTAGGCATAATACCGTTTATTAACACTCATCATTTAAACATACTATCTATTTAAGGATTTATTTTTATTTTTTCTTCTTTTTCTGTTTTTGTGATTATCTTTTACAATTTTATAATGTAGTAAATCTTCTATCCTGCAATTTAAAGCAAAACACATACGAGATAGCAAATCTAAATCTACTCTATATAATTTTCCTTCAACATATTTTTGAATAACACTCCAATTAATACCTGTTAATCTACTCAATCTATAGACATTCATATGCTTCTTTTTTAAAACTTCTTCAATTGTTAAAACAATTTCTCCATAGTTCTTATATATTTTTTCATATACATATCTCTCTTTTCCCATAAGTGCTTCCTTTCTTCAGAAAAATATCCAAAAAATAAGATAGTACTCCTAAATAAATTGAATACTACCACAAAAATTTTTAAACTAGATATTATTTTCACTTCACGTTAACATTATATCATAGGTCAATTTTCGAGTAAATAATTGCAAAAAAGAAAATAAACTGCCAAACTTATATTCCTACTTTAAAATAAACAAATTGAGTAATATTATTGCAATCATAAAATTAGTCAAATGGTATGATATACTTCTCTATTTCTCATTTGAGAAGATTGGTTTCCATCTATTCATACTAATTCCCGACTTTGGAGTTTGATTAGATTTTTCTTCAGTAAATACTCTCTCTTGATTTTCTTGATATTTTTTTCACCACATGCTGTAAGTTGAGATATTTCTATTCCGCAGGCTACTGTATACACTAATAATCTCCTTCTATATGTTTTTAAAGTATCTGTTGTACTCATGATAGGAGTCTACCTAGTAGTATTTATATTACCATATTTATTAAAAAATGCGAGCCCTTGTGTCATATCTTAAATGTTCATAACATAGGTTTAAATTGAATAAAGGAGAAGAGATATGGAAAAACAAGAAATTATTAAAAACATTGCTGCTAGAAGTGGTGGCGATATCTATCTTGGAGTAGTAGGAGCAGTAAGAACTGGAAAAAGTACTTTTATTAAACGAATGGTAGAGACCTTAATTGTTCCGAATATCGAAGATGAATATGAAAGAAAAAGAGCACTTGACGAAATTCCTCAAAGTGCTGCAGGAAAAACCATTATGACAACAGAACCTAAATTTGTTCCTAATAATGCAGCTACGATTCATATCGATGAAGTCAGTTGTAATATTAGATTAATTGACTGCGTTGGATATGTTATTGATAAAGCTATTGGAGCGGAAGATGAAAATGGTCCAAGAATGGTAAAAACTCCTTGGTATAATGAAGAAATTCCTTTTATTGAGGCAGCAGAGGTTGGAACTGAAAAGGTAATTAAAGATCACTCTACCATTGGAATTGTTGTAACTACTGATGGATCGATTGGAGAGTTTAATCGTAATGATTATCTAGAAGCAGAAAATAGAGTAATTAGTGAACTACAAGAAATCGGAAAACCCTTTATTGTCATCTTAAACTCTGTTCATCCTACCCTTCCAGAAACTGAAAGACTTGCTGATTCCCTAAAAGAGGAATATCATGTCCCAGTCATTCCTATTAGTGTAGAAGCAATGAATGAAAAAGATATGTATAATATCCTAAAAGAGGCTTTATATGAATTCCCGGTTTTGGAAGTAAAAGTGAATATGCCCGAATGGATTGCTATTTTAAATCATGATCATCCAGTAAAAAAGGAATATATTAATTGTATTAAAGAAAGTGTCGTGGAAGTAGATAAATTAAGGGATATTGAAACGATTACTAGCCACTTTATAGATCATGAAATGATTGAAAAAAGCTATTTATCAGAGGTAGATCCATCAACTGGAATTGTTACTGTAAATTTAATGGCTCCTGCATCTTTATATAATAAAACACTAACGGAAATCATTAATGTAGATGTAAAGAATAAGGCTGATTTACTTTCTCTATTTCAAGACTTTAATATCGCCAAAAAGGAATATGATCAAATTAAGTACGCCCTAAAAATGGTAAAACAAACTGGATACGGTGTTGCTACTCCATCAATTGAAGATATGAAATTAAATACTCCTGAGATTGTAAAACAGGGCCCTAGATATGGGGTCAAATTAAAAGCTGTAGCACCATCCATTCACATGATTCGAGTAGATGTTGAATCAACCTTTGAACCAATTATTGGTAGCGAAGTTCAGAGTAAAGAGTTAATTGATTACTTAATGAAAGATCATAAAACAGAACCTACTAGTATTTGGAAAAGTGAGATTTTTGGTAGAAGTTTAGATGCCATCGTTCAAGAAGGAATCCAATCAAAAATAAATCTAATGCCGGATAATATCAGGTATAAATTACAGCAAACTCTATCTAAAGTTGTTAATAAGGGTTCTAATAATATGATTGCTATTGTAATATAAGAGGGAAATCCTCTTTTTTTTATTTGATTGATATTCCATAGCATAGTACTTCTTTTACACTATCCCCATAAATAATAGTCCCCATGTCTGTTAGATGATCTATGTCTTCAATATCGTTAATATCTATATAGAACTTATGATTATAATATTTCTTTTTAAGATTATAATCTATTTGCTCATAACACTCTGTTTCTAGGAAAAATTTTTCATTTTGATAAACAACAATTCTAAAGTCTGCTCCATTACTAAACTCATTATCATCGATTTTAATAATATCCAAAAAAGCACCTATTTTTTTATGAGGATATACTTTTATTTTATAAAAACCATTTAAGTTTAACTTATATCTTGTATCTATTTTTGAAATTAAATCTTTAATGATAGATATAAACTCTATCTTTTTTGTTAAGTCAATATCCCTAAAATAAAAATTATTAATAAATACACTAATGATATCACTATTAATTATTTCTACTTTCACAAAAATCACCTATGATATCATATGAAAAAAGAATTAAATGGTCTCTATTTCATTTAATTCTTCTAATTTTGTTAACACTTCTTTTACTCCTAATTTTGTAACACTTGAGAAAACAATTAAATCATCTCCTACTACTAAATCTAAAGTATCCATAATTGTCTTTAGACACTTATCCTTTTTACTTCCTCCCACCTTATCTGCTTTTGTTGCGATAATGGTAACAGGAACTTTATAATATTTCAAAAAGTTATACATTAATAGGTCATCTTCACTTGGTTTATGTCTAAAATCAACTAACATAAACACCCTTTTTAATTGACTTCTTTTTTCTAAATATTCCTCTATCATCATTCCAAATTTTGCTTGCGTTTTTTTATCAACCTGTGCATATCCATAACCTGGAACATCAATTAAATAAAAGGTATCATTTACAGAATAGAAATTAAGTGTTTGTGTCTTTCCGGGACGAGATGAAGTATAAGCAAGGTTTTTTCTAGATAGAATGGAATTAATAAAACTACTTTTTCCAACGTTACTTCTTCCTACTAATAGAAATTCTGATTTTACACGCTCAGGATATTGACTACGTCTTGTTGCCATCACTTCTAGTTCTGCCTTTTTAATCTCCATTTTCATCCTCCTCTTTTATAGAATCTTTCAAATATTCTTTTACTCTCCCATCAAGTGCTTTCATTAATTCCATAGCCACTTCAAAACTCTCTACTTTAGCACCACTTGCTAAGGCATGTCCTCCACCATGAAACTTTTCTGCGACATCATTAATTACAGGTCCTCTAGAACGAATAGATACTCTAATAATCTCATTTTTAATATCTTCTGTAATTGTTGCCCAAACTAATATCTCTTCGATGAAATTAAAATTATTTACCATATTTCCAGCTGATGCGGAATCTACTTTATACTGATTGATGATATCATCTGTAATTTTAATATAACCAACACCATGTTCTGTTACTTCCATATGAGTAGAAATATACCCCTCTAATCTTACTTCTTTTAATGGTCTTTTATATATTGTGTTATAAATTCCACTTAATTTAAAGGAATAATTTTCTAAATAATAAGAAACTAGTGAAAAGGTTCTTGGACTACAGCTATCAAATAAAAATCGATTTGAGTCTGCTACTAGTCCCATAAATAAAGTTCTTGCTATCTTCTCATTGCAATCTAATTTGGTGTTTTTTATCAAATCCATAATAATTTCACAAGCAGAGGATGCTGTATCTTGTATACATTCTATATCACAAAATTTTTCAATAAAAGGGTGGTGATCTATTTTTATCATAGAGCTAAATCCGTCAAAGGATGCTATATCTACACGCCTCTTATCTGGTGTATCTGTAACAATTAACAAAGCATTTTGTATATTTTCAAGTTTATCCAGATTACCGATATACTTAAATTTCGCACTGCCTGTTCCAACTGCTAATACACGCTTTTCTGGAAAAGATAACTGGATAGAATCTCTTAAGGCAATTTGACTTGCCATAGCATCAGGATCTACCCCTACATGTCGTGCAATTACTATAGTATCAAATTTTTTAATTTCTTTATATATTAATTTATACATATTTTTACCTATTTTGTACTAATTCTAAGGTATCCTTTGCAATCATTAATTCCTCATCTGTTGGAATTGCATAGACTAAAACAGATGAATCATCAGTACTAATCTTTCTAATCTCACCTCTGGAGTTATTTGCACCCTCATCTAATTTAATACCAAGGCAAGATAATCTTTCTACTATTTTTCCTCTAACATCTAAGCTATTTTCTCCTATACCCGCTGTAAATACAATCATATCTGCTCCCTCTAGTAGTACATAGTATTCGGCAATATAGGCAACTACTCTTCTTATAAATATTTCTTGGGCAAGCAAGCATTGACTGTTTCCTTCACTAATTCCTTTAGAAATATCTCTAAAGTCAGAACTAGTTTCACTTACTCCTAATAAACCTGAAATTTTATTTAAATCATCAATTATTTCAGAGGCATTTTTTCCTTCTTTTTCCATAATGTGTGGAATAATAGATGGATCAATATCTCCAGATCTAGTTCCCATCATAATACCTGCTAATGGAGTAAATCCCATAGTGGTATCTATGGACTCTCCATTCTTAATTGCACAAATAGAGCCACCGCTACCTAAGTGGCAACTAATTACTTTAATATCTTCTCTTCCTAAAATTTCTTTTGCCTTAGACGCTATAAATCTATGGCTTGTTCCATGAAACCCATATTTTCTAATTTTATAATCACGGTACCAAGCATAAGGGATAGGATACAGGTATCTTTCCTTTGTCATCGTTTGATGGAATGCTGTATCAAAAACAGCAACCATTGGTATATTAGGCAACACTTCTTTAAAAGCCTGAATTCCTAATAAGCCAGCGGGATTGTGCAGAGGTGCTAAATCCTTGAATGATTCAATATCACTAATTACCTCATCTGTAATGATTACCGATTTATTGTATTTATCCCCACCTTGTACTACACGATGTCCAACTCCGTCAATTTCATCTAGTGATGAAATAATATTTAGATCAACTAGCTTTTCTAATAAAATGTTAACCGCATCTGTGTGATTTTCTAATTTAATTTCCTCTGTTATCTTCTCTCCGTTATATTTAATGGTATATAAACTACCTTCAATTCCAATTCGTTCAAACAGTCCACTAGCAAGCACTTTTTCATTATCCATGTCAAAAATTTGAAATTTCAAAGAACTACTTCCTGCATTAATTGATATAATTTTCATCTAATCTCTCCTTCTAATTTATTATACTATAAATTTTATTTTTTTCCTATACTTATCATTCTCTTTTCCATCAGATAAATCACTACTATATATACTAATTCTTATTCTTTACCTTTTTATATTGCTTATATTTGGAAAATAATATAAAAATCAGTAGTAAAATCCCAACCATTATTACAAATAGATAAAAACTAATTCCTCTAGAAATAAGCATTGCACTACTAAGAATAGAAGCAGGAAAAAACAATTTAAATAAAATTACAAAACTCCCTTCACTTACTCCCATTGCCCCTGGAAATGGTAAAAAAGCAACTCCTACATATAAAACAGCCTGCATAAATACAAAATCTATGATAGAATAAGTTCCTAATCCAAAGGATTTATATACAAAATAAGGAATACTCTGATAAAAAAATAATTGAATAAACGAAACTAAAAAGGTTCGATAAATAATACCTTTATGTTGTTTTAGAAAAAGAGCACTCCTATGATAGTTTTTCATTTCATCTACTGCCTTGTCATAAAAACTTTGTGCTCCTTTAAAATGAAATTTATTTAAAATTTTATGAATGAAATTTAGTACTTTTATGGCAAGGTTCCTTGAAAACAATATAATAAAAAGAGAAGTGACTATAATGATATTAACAATAAATCCAATGAATAATAAATATTTAAGATTTCCCATCCCTATCAGTTTATTAAAATTTAAAAGAACTCCTATTATTGCTAATACAGAACAAATTACCTGGAAGCTAAATAATTGAATAATAAGGGCAACTAAACAATCAGATATTGGTAATTTATCTTTATTCATAAAATAAAGTTGTAGGGGCTGTCCTCCACTAGAAGAAGGAGTAATGGAACTAAAGAAAAACCCCACTAATGCATATTTTATTGTATCTATTATTCTTATATTATGATCAAGACTTTTTAAAATTCTATATAAATTGAATCCTTCACAAAGGACAAATAAAAACATAATTAAAAATCCTATTAAAATATATCTTATATCAACTGATCGAATATAATTCATTATTTGATTCATATCATTATTCCTTAACACAAAATAAAATGTTAAAAATATAACAAAAATAAATAAGAGTATATTAAAAATTCTTTTCTTTTTATTTCTCATACTACATACTACCTTTTCAAATGTATACTTTTAATAAATTATATCATATTTTTATTCATGATTCTAATTACATTTTTGTAATATAACTACTTGATTTTTTATCCTAAAACAAAAGATAGATCCGAAGATCTATCCTTTAAGCTATTTATAATTAGTTATTTTGGTTATAGCTTCCACTTACTTGATTAAGTCCATTTTGAACTAAACGTCTAGTTATTTCACCACCAACTGATCCGTTTGCACGAGAAGTTGAATCTGCTCCTAAATTAACACCAAATTCATTAGCGATTTCGTATTTCATTTTATCGATAGCTTGTTTAGCTCCTGGAACTCTCATTTTCATACTTGATTTATTTGAGTTAGTCATTATTTCACCTCCTACATTTATAGATTGCGAAATAATTTCCAAATAATACATAAATTCTATTGGTAATTTATACCTATAATAAATCCTGAAAATCTAATTTACTATCTTCTATTTTAATTGTATTTACTTCATGAATTGCTTTTTCAATTAATTTTTCATAATCTAAGTTTTGTTCGATTTTTAAGCATTCTTCTAAATTGGGGTTAATTACAGGATGTTTTGGAACAAAAACAGTACAGCAATCTTCATATGGTAAGATGCTAATATCATAAGTATCAATTTTTCTAGCAATTTTAATAATTTCTAATTTATCTAAACAAGATACTGGTCTAATAACAGGCATATTTGTAACTTGATTGATAACTGACATACTAGTTAAAGTTTGTGATGCAACTTGTCCAATAGATTCTCCATTTATGATTACTAATCCTTTTTGCCTTTTAGCTAACTTTTCCATAATCCGATACATCATTCTACGCATAATCGTAATACAGTAAGTTGGATTACTATTTTTATAAATAGCTTCTTGAATTCCAGTGAAATTAACAATATGTAAATTTATTTTATCTGTATACTTTACTAATTTCTTGGTAAGATCCATTACCTTATTACGAGCTTCTAAACTGGTATGAGGAATCGCCTCAAAATATACTGCATCTATTTTAATTCCACGTTTCATAGCTAAATATCCAGCAACAGGTGAGTCAATTCCACCACTTAACATAAGCATTCCCTTAGCCTGGGTTCCAACAGGATACCCTCCACATCCTTTATAACCATTGATATAGATATAAGTATGGTAAGGTCTAATTTCTACCTTTACTAAAACATCAGGATGATGCACATCAACACTAATACCATCTATATTTTTTAAAATATAGGATCCTAAAATGGGATTCATTTCTTGACTTGAAATTTCAAAGGTTTTATCACTTCTTTTTGTTTCTATTTTAAAAGTATGAAAGTCCTCTTTCTTTAAAATTTCTAGTAATATTTCTTTTATTTTATCAGTATTAGTATCTACAATATGTGCAATATGATACATATGAATCCCAAAGATATGATCCATAATATGCTTGATTTCTTCTAAGTCTTTATCCTGGAATTCAATATACATTCTAGAAATATCTTTAGATATTTTAACATCATAATTTTTTAATTTATTTTTTATATTTTGATATAAAGTATTTACAAAAAAGTTTCTATTTCCTTTTTTTGTTGTTAACTCTCCATATTTAATTAAAATTATCTGATTCATATTAATCACCCCAAATACCTACTATAGTCTAACAAAACATAAGTAGAAAAACAAGTATACTTACAAAAAAGAAATCTTAAATTAGATTTCTTTCATTTTTTCCTTTGATCTATAAGAGATATGATTTACTACATTATATTCTGTCGGAATCTCTTCAATTGTTTCATAAAAGGTTCCATGCTCTTTATTAAATAAATATAAGAACATATAATCTTCATAATATTCCTTTAATTGTAATTTATCTTCCACAATATAATTATATCCAATTTTTGTTTCTGCATTTTCAAGTTTTTCATCTTGCCATTTTCCTACTTTATATACAATCGCTTTTTTATCTTTACTTTCCATGGTAATTAAATATTCTCCACATTTTAATGTTGCAGTAGTATCCTCTCCATTTAAAACAACTCTAGATTCATAAATATCGCAAGTTTCTTTTCTTTTAAAGGGATTTGTAACGTCCTTTACTATTTTTTCATCAATTAACTCTTTTAGAGAAACTGTCGAATTATCACTAATTTCCATTTGATATAAGGTATTACTAGTTGCAAGATTGGTAATACTAGTTTTTAGAGTACGAAAATTTTCATTTTCTATCCCTCTTAAAATTAAAATTAGTATAAATGACGCTACTGCTACAAATGCAATTACAAATATTAATACTTCAAATAATGTTTTTCCTTTATTATTATTTATCATATATTGCTAACATCCTTCCATACATATTTTCATCTACTAATGTACAAGTCTTTAATACGATATCTAAAGACTCCTTATATTTTCCTTTATTAAAGTACTGTTCTGCTTCATTTAACCCATTTTCTACTTCATCATAATATGGGCGGTATCTATTTCCATAGATCATAGATTTTTCTGCTAATTTTGCTGTTTTTATCATTTCATTTGTAGTGTTATATAGTTTCAAAACTAAATCTCTTGCTGTATCTACCCTTGTATTGAGAGTTTTAATAACAATTGGTTTTCTCTCAAGTTCTTTAATAACCTCTTTAATGGCTTCATTTGCTTCTTTTAACTCTACAAAATAATTATCTGTGATAATAGGTAATTTATAACTACGCATCTTTTGTTTAGATTGATTTAAGAACTTTTCAATCTCTTCTAATTGTTCACGGGCCCTTACTTCGTCATCATGCATATTTCCGAGTGATTTTAAGGCAATATCTAAATCCTCTTCCATCAATTTTAACCGGTAGGTCAAATCTTCAATTTCCTTATGTAACATAGAATACGGTGAAGAGGTTGCTCCAACTTTTCCTATAATATTTTTATAATCATCATTAATAACCACTAAGGTTTTTCTGACATCATGAATAATTTTAATATCTTCTTCATTTAAGTCATACATTCTTTTAATATCATCCAATTGCTTGTAGATATCCTCTACCACTTTATTTGTTTTATTTAATTTTCTGCTAAAATCTTTTTCAACTTCTTCATAGACTTTTCTACTTAATCTTTCCTTTTCAAAATCTACAAATAGCGAGTCAAAGTAATCTAAAATAGTTTTTAATTCAAACATACAGTCTTCCAAATTCAAAAGTTTTACTTTGTCAAAAATTTTATTTATATTCTTTTTCGATTCTTCGATATTATACTCCAAATTTAAATATTCTAATGGATAGCCTTCTTTTGTTAATTCCTCAGCTGCTGATTGAATTTCTTTAATCCTTTTTGGGAGTAATTGTTTAATCATTAATAATAAGTCAGGGGTTTCTTCTACTACAATATTTATATGATCAATCATCATGTCTAAGGCTTTGACAATATGCACTACTTCGTTATAATCGTTTTTTTCCATTACCTTTTCAAAGTCTAAAAAGTTTTTCTCAATATTCTCTAATTGTAATTCAATTTCATCCTGCATTTCTTCATACAAATTTTTATGATCTTGATACTCTTTATTTATTTTTCTATATTTTGTTTTTAGCTTAATAACAATACTTCGATATTTTTCTTCACTTAAAGTAATTTCCTTGATTTCCTCTAGTAAATGTTCAGCAGAAGATTTGGCCTTATAAATTTCTAATTCAACTTTTGCTATTTTATAAGTACAGTTCTTAAAGTCACGTTTTTCTATATAGGTATCTAAATCAATCAAAAGATCATCAATGATAGATATTTTATTTTCCTTAATAAAAATAAACCTCTCTTGCCATTTATGATACTTCTCCTCCATTGCTTCATTTTTTAATAGTGGTTCTATCTTGGATAATTCTAATAGTACAGGAGTTCCCGTAATCAAATTCTTATTATATTCTAGGTCATTAGCAATATCTATGAATTTTTTCTTTTCTGTTTTTCTGATAAAAAGTAAACAAAGAACAACTATAATAATACAAATTAAAACTACTGTAGTAATCACTAATATTTGTCCATTCATCATTACACCTCTTATCTTATAAAATATTTTATCACAAGTTGGACCTATTTTTCCACAAATTTCACAAATTTTAATAAAAATCTGGTATTTAAATCAGTGAGTCCCTCCCTTTCATGTCTCTATCTTTTATTTATTTGTTTTTTCAATCAGTTCTCTTACTTTTTCCTATATGCCTTAGACTACTTTTATAACATTAGTTAAATTAAACATTCAATCAACAAAGTCTTGACTATCACATATAATTTTTATATAATTAATACTGCATATTGACTTAGATGGCAGATTTAGAGGTTTTTAATGTGTTTTTCAAAAGGTTAGTAGCCGTTGCCATTAGGTGAAGGAAAACTCCCTAACAATCGACTAAATCACTTTAAGCATTTATGTAATATTAGATGAAAGGAGAATTAGATGTCAAGATATACTGGATCAGAGTTCAAAAGAGCTCGTCGTGTTGGGTTTTCTATTTCTGAGACTGGAAAAGAATTAGCTCGCCGTCCATATGGACCTGGACAACATGGTAATGCCCGTAAAGGAAAATTATCTGACTATGGTGTTCAATTAAAAGAAAAGCAAAAGGTTAGATTCATGTATGGTCTTAGCGAAAAACAATTTAGAAAAACATTTGATGATGCTGCTAAAATTAAGGGTATCCATGGTACTAACTTTCTACGCCTACTAGAGTCAAGACTAGATAATTTAGTTTATCGTATCGGCTTTGCATCAACTAGACGTGGTGCTAGACAATTAGTTAATCATGGTCATGTTACTGTTAATGGTAGGAAAGTTGATATTCCATCTTATAGAGTAAAAGTTGGAGATATCATTTCACTAAAAGATAAAGACAAAGAACTTAAAGTGGTTACAGAATCTTTATCAAAAGTTAATAGACGTGTAGAGTTTATCTCATATGATGATAAAAAACTTGAAGGCACGTATGTAAGATTGCCTGAAAGAAACGAACTTAATGCTGATATTAATGAGTCACTAATTGTTGAATTCTATAATAAGTAAAAAAACTCCTTTTTGGAGTTTTTTTACTTATATCACTTATTTTTATAAACCCGTTCCAATTAATTTTCCTGCTTTACTATAAACAATAAATTTAGGAAGATAATTCTTCTTGTCATAAGTGGAATAACCACTAATAAGATAACGATTATCCATTTGTTTAATATCTGTAAAATAATCATCTATTTCATTTTCATATTCTACAATCTTTAGCTCTTTTAAATCTCTATTATATTTTGCAAAGATTCCATTATATTGAAAGACCATCATATCGTCCGTTGATTTTTCCTTATTATAAATTCCAGTTTGACCTGATATTACTAAGTTGTCTTGATCTTTAATCACTTTATTATATCGTTCTTTACCTTTTCCTTTATAGGTTGCTTCCTTTACTAAGTGACAATCCGCATCATACTCTACTATAAGAGAATCCGTATCATAATCCGTTTTATCTTTCCCTACTTTTTTGGCTCCTACTACAAATAGCTGGTTATCTACTGTTGTGATGCCTGTAAAACCAAAACTATCTGTAGCCTCATAATTCTCTGTGGTGATTTTATTTCCTTCTAAATCGTATTTTGAAATAATTCCTATATTAGAGGCGTCCTTTCCTACCGTGTATATATTACCATCTAGTATTAGTAAATCATTATAGATTCCTGACTTAGAGCCCCCGTAATTACTCCTCCAAACTTCGTTTAATTCCTTATCATATTTAATTAAGATAGCTCCCCCTTCATCGGATAATCCTAAAGTCATATTCTCATAAATACTCTGCCCTACTACTAAATAGCCATCTTCTAATACCAATAGGTTCATAAATTTCGAGTTCCCCAATACTTGAAAATCATTTTCATAAAGAATTTCTCCATTATTATCATATTTCACAATTAACGCAGATCGAGTCTTATTTCTATGTTCATCTTTAGTAGATTCATAATTTCCTACTGCAATATAATTATCCTTATCCTTTTTCACTCCAAAGAAACTACTGTTATACCCTTTGTTATAAAATTTTTCCCAAATCTTCTTCTGTTCTCTATCATACTTTGTAATCTTAGCCTTTTCCTGTCTTTTATCATTATTGTTATTACTTCCTACAGAAATAATATCAGAATCCATAACTTCAAACGAATTAATACTATCAAAATATGATTTATCTTTTTTCATTACTTTTTCTGTATAGATAATAACAACTAAATCAATAATCAAAATAATAAAACAAATAATTACAGTATATTTCATTATTCTTTTTAATCTACTACTCATAAAGTCAACACCTCTACTTAAATTTTATAATATAATACTTCTTTTTCCCACGGCGTATTACTATATATTTCTGTTCTATTGCAACACTTTTTGTGATTTTAAACTCTGTATCTGTGATCTTATTTCCATTTACACTTATAGAATTCCCTCCCAGTAATTGGCGTGCTTCTCTTTTACTAGAGCAAATTTTCGCTTCTATTAATAACTCTACAATATTTTTTTCGTAATCTATCTCATAAGGAGTTATCCCTTTAAATGCCATTTCAATTTCTAATCCACTTAATTTAGAAATTTCTCCATTAAATAGTGCTTCGCTAATTTCTACTGCTTGATTATATTCCACTTCTCCGTGTAAAAATGTAATTACTTCTTTTGCTAGAGTCTTTTGAGCAATTCTTTGTTCAGGTTGTTTTCCATGTTCTTCTAATATATTTTCTATTTCCTCTTTTGATAAGAAAGTATAAACTTTTAAATAGTTTTCCATCATGCCATCTTCAAAGTTAATTAGAAATTGATATAATTCATAACTAGATGTTTTCTCTTTATCTAACCACAAGGCATTTCCCTCACTCTTTCCAATCTTCTTTCCAGTCGAGTCAAGTGTTAGTGGACAGGAAAATGCATATACTTCTTCATCATTTAATTTCCTAATTAATTCAATACCAGTAGTTAGATTTCCCCATTGATCAGACCCACCAAATTGTAGGGTTGCTCCATAATGATCATGGATATATTTAAAATCATATCCTTGAATTAGCATATAAGAAAACTCTGCATAAGAAATTCCTGATTCCATTTGCCTTTTTACCAAATCCTTATTAACCATGTAAGACACATTAATATATTTACCAACATCCCTTAAAAAATCAATGTAATTATAGTTTTGAAACCAATCGTAGTTATTCACTACTAAGGTATCTTCGCCAAATAGTTGTTTCATTTGTTTCTTTATCTTTAAAAAGTTATTTTCTACTACTCTCACGTCAGATTTTTCTCTTTCTTTGGTACCTCTAGGATCTCCAACACGACCTGTTGCACCTCCAACTAAGATAATTGGTTTGTGTCCAGCTTTTTTTAATCTTTCCACAACTAAGAAAGTGGGAAGCTGTCCAATGTGCAAACTGTCCGCTGAGGGATCTGCACCAATATAGAAAGTTAAACCTCCTTGATTTAATTTATCTGCGATATCATCTCCTGCTGTATCCTTAATTAAACCCCTCCATTTTAAGTCTTCAAATAACTTCACTTTAAATTCCTCCTCTAATTTTATCGTAAATATCCATAATTTAAATATATTCTATCAAAATATCATGTAGTAGTATAACTTTAAATAATTTTTCTTAAAATAAAAAACCACTCCCCATCTAAGGACGAATAGTTTCCGTGGTACCACCTTAATTCATAGACTATGCTATGCACTTTATCGTTTTAACGCAACTAACGTTTTTTCTCATAATTTGTATTTCATATTACTAAATATCTTAGTTTTCACCGTCCACTAAGTCTCTAAAACTATTTATTAATACTACTTATGATTAATCATAGAAAAATTATATTATAAATATAACATACTTCTATTTATTTGAAAAGATTTATTCTTACTTTATTCAATTCCACTGGTTTCTAAAAAATAGGCAATACCATCATCATTATTATCTTTGGTAACTTCTTTTGCACAACTTTTAATTTCATCTAAGGCATTTCCCATGGCAACCCCTAATCCAACAGAAGATATACATTCTATATCATTTAGACCATCTCCAAAGAAAATCATCTCTTCTAATTTAATTTCTAAATTTTTTCCTAAATCTTCTAAACATGTTTTTTTGTTAATTCCTTTGGGATTTAGAACTAACCACTTTTTATCATCATTAGAATCTTGCATGATAAAGCAATTAATATTTTGAAAATGATGATTAATATACTCTTTATAATACTCTATGTTATCCTGATCTCGTAAAAAAATATTCATTCTGATTATCTTTTCTTTAATATCTGATGGATTATGAATTATTTTAATAAATTCGTTTTCCCTTTTATTCACTAAATATAAATAGTAAGTCGAGGCTGCACAATAGTCTATTTCACTGCTAAATCCTTTCATCGTTTCCGTAATATTTCCAATATCTTCTCTTTGAACAATCCCTTGGTACTCTCCATGATCTTTTTCTATGTTATAAATATAACCTCCATTATTTAAAATTAAATAATTAAAAAGGGTTAGATCATCACATACATTTTTTACACTACCTAAATTTCTAGCAGTTACTCCTACTATTATATATCCATAATCCTTATATTTTCTTAAAGACTCCCTCGTTTTATTCGTAATTTGTTTTTGATTATTTAACAGTGTTCCATCAAAATCCATGGCAATTATTTTATATTTCATTACTTCCTCCATATAATATAAAAAAAGAGTCTAAGTGACTCATACTTCTACTTAATTTCAATTGCTTCTAATTTTTTCACTACATCTTTTGTAATATCCACTGCTTTATCTCTTAATTCTTCTGCAGTCTTTTTTAAAATTGGAGTTCCTTTAGCAATTGCCAGGTCTACTAGTTCTTCAGCTTTTTGCTTAATCTCAGCACCCTTTTTCTTGGCTATCTTTAATACCTTTTCCTTATCCAGTTCTGATAGTTCTTTCTTAATCTCTTTGATTTTTTTATCAAATTCTGCTTTTACCTCATCTTTATCTAGAGATTTTACTTGTTCAATAATTTCATCAAACTTTTTCTTGATATCTGCTCTCATTTCTTTTCCTTTTTTAGGTGCGAATAAAAGCCCTAATCCTGCTCCAACAGCAGCTCCTGCTATAAACTTTCCGATACCTTTCTTACTCATAAAAATCATCCTCTTTCTTTTTTTTAAATATTTTTTCTATTAGTCCAACCACACTACCTACTACTTTACTACTAATTAAGTCTATGCTAGTAGTAGCTTTATTAATAACATTAAAAAAACCATTTAATGTATTAACCTTATCTTCAATATTATCGATCACTTTTTCTGTTCTATCCAATACTTGAATTGTGCGAATGCCAAGTATTGTCATTACTATAAATAATATAATTCCAAATATGTAAAATAACATTGGTAAAACACTATCAATCATTGCCATAAATTTTATTCCTTTCTAATCCTTCTCATACATTGAATCTATTAAATCAAACAAATTATCATCGTCTGTTTCTTCATCCATAGATTTTTCTGTTTCTACATTATTTTGATGTTCGTTTTGATTTTCACTCTTGAAAGCTACTTCTTCTTCACTTTCATAGTTTTTATTGGTTCTTCTCCCTGTTGCTTTTTCTTTCGAGGCATCTTTGTAATCTACATTATATTCTAACCCTAAATCTTCAAAATATTCTTCCGCATCTCCTACTGTCACCTTTTTGACTTCAGGAGTATCGGTTTCTGTACTTAGGTCTAATAGTGAAGAATCTTCTTCCTCATCATCTTCATAACTTATTATATTAACTGGTTCTCTATTTTCTCTAAACTCTCTTTCAATATCATTTGTTAAATTGCCATAGGCTCTTTTTCTGACTTCATCTAAATCTAGGTTCTCATGTGCATAACTACTAGTAAGCCTTACTTCTTTTCTATCCCTTATTTCTTCTTTTTTATAATTTTTATCTAAAATACCGTAAATTGGCGAAATAATAGGGGATGGTTTAAAGTAGGATCTCTCCTCTTTTTTTTCATATAATCCATGTTCTTTTTCTGGTAAATCAAACTCATCTAGCCCATATGGTTTTGATTTTTTCTCATGTGAGATCTTATTCTCAGGTTTCTTTTTCTCCCTTTTTACAGGTTCTTCTTTTTTTCTTTTTTCTTTTGGCATTTCTTCTATTTTAAAGTCTTTATCCTCCATCACTGGGAATTTAAAATCATTTTTATTCTTTTCTTGGATTTCAAAATCCTCATCCAAAAGTTCCGGTTCTTCCTCTATTATTTCTTTTCTTTCTGGTTGAACAATCTTTTTAGCAATTGGTTTTTCCTTGGGTTTTGGTTCTTCTTTTTTTCTTTTTTCTTTTTTGATCTCTTTCTTTTTTGGCTTTTCTTCCACTTCTACATATTCTTCTTCAAAAAGAGCATTCTTTAATTTATCTAACAATTTCATAAAGACACCTCTATTCTCCTTCTTCTATTTGTAAATGATCTTCGTCTTTTTCTTTTTCATCATATGAATCATACTCTTTGACATAATCTAAGAAATTTGTATTCTTCTTTTTCGTATGAAATATATTATAATTTTCTTCTTTATAATTTAATATATTTTCTCCAATAATAGTATCTAGAACCTTATCATTATATTTTACTGATGATAAAATAGTGGAAATATCTGTTAAGGCATCTGGTAAATCTTTCTCCTTGACAAAGGATTCCACTTTCATGTAATTATACATCATTTCCACAAAATATTTATCTTGTACCTTATTAATCTCTATATAGCCAAATTTTTTCTTATTCTTTATTTCACTCGAATAATAGGCATTTTTATCTACTTTATACTTTGCTTTTACTTTATGGTATCTACTAACTATATCTACATATAGATAATAATAATTTCCATACTGATCTTTTAAAGTGGCATTATAATCATTTTTATCTAAAAATACTAATCCTTTTGGAATATAGTAATTATAGCCTTCAAAGTTAACATTCTTTAATTTTGATTCTTTCTTTAACACCTTATTTACTATATCATCTATATTATTAGAATTTACTTGGCCCATACTACACCCTGTTGTAAATATAGCTAAAATACAGAGTAAAATAATTAATTTTTTCATAATTCACCTACTCTTGTATTATATTATAACAAAATTTTAAAAAAATTAAACTATTTTCCATCTGGGTTTACTATTTTAGACATTCTATAAAATAGCCTCTAATGAAAAAATAGGCTTATCCTCTTTTAAAAATTTATCTTCATATTCTGTTGTAATCAACTCTACTTCTTTATTTTTATGTAGATTGAATGTTACATTTTTTAAAGAATAGCCCTTAGCAGATAAAGTTTCTATGGAATAGATAAATAATTCTTCATTATCTGTACGTAAATAGATTTCTTTTTTATCCCTAAATATTTTATCATATTTGTCTAAAAATATTTTACTGGTTAACCTTCTAAAATGATGTCGAACTTTTGGCCAAGGATCAGAAAAATTTAGATAAATTCGATCGATTTCTTTTGAAAACACTTCCTCTATTTCTAGGGCATTCATTCTGATTAATACTAAATTATCTAATTCTTGATCCAATTTTTGAATTGCTCGTACCATAATGCTGTCATACTTTTCAATTCCAATAAAATTAATGTTTGGATACTTTTTTGCATTTTCAATTATAAATTTCCCTTTTCCCATGCCTATTTCTATATAAATAGGATGGTTATTTTTAAATATTTCTCTCCATTTCCCATATTGCTTTTTTGGATTGGAAATTAATCGTTCACAAGAGGATAATATTCTTTCTTTATCTTTTACATTTCTTATTCTCATCAAATCACCTGTTATATTCCTTATGTTTTGGTTCTAGTCCAACTTGTTTTAAAACAGATATCGCATTAGAGTTTCTTTTACCAGCATAATAAAAATTCTGAATCTGTTGATATTCCTCTTTCGATATTCCATCACCAAGCTCTACCCCATTTTCTTGGATTTGATAGGACCCTATCAATTCAACCGACAAAAATTCCCATAAATTATTTACTATTTGGATGATATTTTCTATTGATTCCTTCTGTTCATATATATTCATTTGAGGTATTTGTAATCTCTTATTCAAATTTTCTTTAAATATTCCCTTATCTATTTCTTCCTTTTCTTTAAAGTATCCTACTAATGGTTCCATATGAATAGTATCCTTCCCATTAGAAGAAGAAAAGACAGAATCTAGGGTGGTATATAATTTAGGGTAAAACCTTAACTCCGATATGCTAATACAATATCTACTATTTGAGTCATTCGTTCCTACCATAGGATAAGTATCTACAGATAAAACATCATATACAAGTCCCTCTGAGCTAAGACTTAATAACTGATCATGACTATCTAGATAATCGCAGTCATTACAAATCATATCTGTATAGCTATATCTAGCTTTAATCTCCTCCAGATATTCATGATACCCATTCTTTTTTGAAACTTGATAAAGTGACAATTGGTTTTCTTCTAGTATTGGAAACATCATATCTTTATCCAAATTATTTTTCTTCATGTTTAACACCTCTTTTTATATTTTAGCACAGATACTTTCCTATTGCATATAATAAAACGAATAAAGGAGTAGTTTATGAATAATATGCCTTATCCATTTATACCAGATATCAATATGATGAATCCCCCTTTTTCTTATAATCAAAATCATTCTAATAATACAGTTGCTCAACTAGAAGAACAAATTCATAGATTAAATCGAGATATGAGAAGGTTAGAACACCGAGTGAATTTATTAGAAAAGAAGAATCAACCTCATATATCTAAAACTAGTATGGACGATCATGATGATTCTGGTATATATATGATGTAGAACACGATTGTTGTTCTTTTTTTATGAAATTCTCTAATTTTATTTTCATTTGTGGTATAATAGAAGATAGAAAGGTATGAGAAAATGAGTAAGCTAATTGAATTAAATAAAAAGGACTATGAAAATTTTGTCATAAATCATAAATCAAAATCCCACTTTTTACAATCTTATAATTGGGGAGAATTTGCTAAAAAGGAAAAGAATCTTTTCCCCTATTATCTTGGTCTAATTAGTGATAGTGGAAAAGTTATGGCTACTGCTTTGCTATTACAAAAAAAACTTCCCTTTAATCTTTGCTATTTCTATATTCCTCGTGGTTTTGTCATTGATTTTAATAACAGAGATCTAGTAAAAATAATGACAGAAGAGATTAAAAAATTTTGTAAAGAAAAGAAAGCAATCTTTTTTAAAATCGATCCTGATATTATCCATAGTCAATTTAATTATTTAGGCCAAAAGGTAGATATTCCTAATGATCAAGAAGAGATCTTTCAGACTTTGAAAATTTTAGGATATAAACACCTAGGTTTTACTAAAAATTTTGAAACCAGCCAACCACGATATACCTTTAGAATCGACTTAAATCAAGAGTTAGATACCATCGTCGATCATTTTTCTAAAACTACCAAACAACGTATCAATAAGGCTAAAAAACTAGAAGTAGAAGTAGAAATTGGTAGTGAAGAAGACCTAGATACTTTTTATCAATTAATGATGCTAACAGAAAATAGAAAAGACTTTGTATCTTTTTCCAAAGAATACTACAAAACACAATACCAAATATTAAAAAAAGATCACATGATTGTATTATTTTTAGGAAAAGTTAATACAGAAAAAATTATAAAAAATTATGAAGAAGAGCTTTCTAAAATACAAGACGATCTTCAAAATCTAGATACTGAAACACTTAGTAAAAGTGCTAAAAATAAAGTTAAAAATTTAACTAGTCAAAAGGAGAACCTAATAAAGGAAATTAACAAATTTGAATTAGCAAGAAAAAAATATGGATCTACCATTCCTTTAAGTGCTCATATGATTATTACTTATGGAAATAAAGCTTGGGTTTTATATGCTGGAAATCATAATATTTTAACGGAAACTTATACCAATTACGCTACTTATTTCGAACATATCAAATATTGTAAAGAACATGGAATTGAAATTTATGATCAGTTTGGAACGATAGGAGATTTATCTAGCAATAATCCTAGAATGGGGCTTCATGAATTTAAAAAGAAATTTGGAGGCGACTATATTGAATTTTTAGGAGAATTCGATTATATCTTAAAACCATTTCTTTACTTTGTATTTCAAAAACTGGTACCATTTTATAGAAACATAGTAAAAAATAAATCTAAAAGGGAGTTAAAAAATGAAATTGAGGGAAATAAATAAAAAGGAATTTTTTGATTTTTGTAAAAAGGAAGCAACCAATAACTTTTTTCAAACTAAAGAATATGCAGAACTATCTAGAAAAAAAGGATGGTATACATACTTTTTAGGAGTAGATCAAAACGGTAAAATACGTGCTGCTACTATGTTATTAGCTAGAAAACTTAAGTTTTCTAAATCTAAGATTTTTTATGCTCCTAGGGGCTTCATCATAAACTTTAAGGATTTAGAATTGGTTCGATTTCTAACCAGGGAACTCAAAATTTTTATAGAGGAAAGAAAAGGTGCTTTTTTAAGAATCAATCCCTATTATCCATTAAAACAAGTGGATAATAGTGGAACCTATATTCCTGGAGGATTTAATAATCAAAAGTCCCTGGAAGTTTTAAATCAATTAGGCTACAAAAGAAACCAAGGGGTAATAACCGCTCCTCAGTTTCTTTATACCCTAGATTTAAAGGGGAAAAACGAGGAAGAGTTACTCGCAAACTGTAGTGAACCCTATCAAAAAACAATTTTAAATAACATCAGACGAGGATTTATTACGGAAGAGGTAGAAGAGGCTCAACTACCAGCTGTTTTAGAATTAATTTCTAATAGTAAGCAAAAAATTAATTTCATTGAAGACTTATCTTTATTGAATGAATTTTATCAAATCTTTAAAGAAAGTAATATGATTAAAATTAATCTAGTACAAATGGACATTGATCTATACTTAGAAAACATTCAAAAAGAAAAAGAGAATATGGATGCTGGTATTATGGGTCAAAATTCTTACAGCCAAATTTCTAAAGAGCTGCAATTAGTAAATAATTTGCAATATCAATATGGTCATAAAGTAATTCTAGGATGTAATATATCTATTTGCTACGGTCGTGAGGTAACTACCATTTCTACTGCTGTTAATAATAAATTTATTGAGTTTAACCCACTTTATACCCTTACATGGAACACGATAAAGGATGCTAAAAAAAATGGATTCGAAATCTATAACTTTTATGGTGTCGGAAATGATTTATCTGGGCAAAACTCAATCTATCAATATTATAAAGGGTTTCATGGAGAACTCATACAACTGATTGGAGAATTTGATTTCGTTATAAATGAATTTATTTATAAACATTATTGTGAATATAGTTCTAAACATAAGAAGAAAATTACCGATTTTAAAAAATAAACCAGCGATTCTATTTCGCTGATTTTTTTTGAAATTTTTTTAATAATTTATCGCCAAATACCGCTTGAATAGATTTGGTCTTTATCATATAGATAAAATACACTCCTCCCCCTATTAAAGTATAAATTATAATAATAGGAATATTTAAAAATCTAGTCTCTGATGAAATGGGGATGACTAATTTTAAAATAAATAAGGAAATTACCATCAAGACAGTCCCACATAAAATATTAATAAACTGTTTTGCAGTAGTCTCATATTTTACACCACATTTTTTATTAAGTGCAACTAAACAAATAACAAAAGATAATCCATATCCAATGATAGTTGCTAAAATAGATCCATAGTACGCAGGGAGTCCTAGGTGATATAACTGATTAATTAAACTAACATTTAATAGAGCTTTTAATACAACACCTGAAAATAAACTAATAAATACTACCTTATAATATTTTAATACCTGGGTTATTGTAATGGCTGTAGTGAATAAACAAGTGATGAGTGCAACAAATACATAGAAATTCAAAATAGAAGGTCCATACTTACTAGGGCCATAAAATACCATATAGACAGGTTCCGCTAAGAAACTAAGTCCTATTGTCATAGGGATAATTAAAAACATTAACATCTGAAAGCTCTGATTAATTTTTTTGTGCACCTCTTTTTTGTTTCCAATTACTGCAGCTGAGGTTAAATTTGGAGTTAGACTAACTAACATTCCTGTTGAAATGGAAATAATAATCATATTAAATTTAGCTCCCCAAGTAGATAAAATACTCATAATACTTTCTGCTGTATTGGTTCCATAAATAGTTCCTAATGCTTTCACAACTGTAACAGAGTCTACCATACTATAAAGTGATTTAAAAATATCAATCATAATTAGGGGAAATGCATAAATCATAATTTTTTTTAAAATTTCTTTGTTAGTAATCTTAGGTTCCTTTACCTTTAATTCTTTTTCTTCAAATTTATTTTTATTTTTTCTTCCCTTTTCAATTAAATAAAAATAAGAAGCTAAGGATCCAACCGTTGCTCCAAAAACAGCTACTCCAACTGCTGTTGTTAAAGATAGGTGAAATACCTTTAAGGTTAGAAAACTTCCAACTACAATTACTAACACTCTCATAATTTGCTCAAACACTTGAGAAATGGCAGTAGGTGTAATAAATTTATGCCCTTCAAAATATCCTCTATAAATACTAAGTACAGGAACTACGATAATCGCTGTTGAAATAACTCTAATTACAAATGTAACATCTTCAATTGTATTCCCGCCTTGTAAATCTCCCAATATGGCAGATGATAACTGTGGGGCAAAAATAAATAGAATGATAAAACATACAATTCCCAAAGTAATAGCTATCTGTTTTCCTATTTTAAATGCCCTTTTTTTTGCATCATAATATCCTAAAGTTTGATATTCACTTATAATTTTACTAATAGCTAGAGGAATTCCTGCTGATGATATTGCCATAAATAGCAAATACAAGGTATAGGCATATCCATATAACGCTCCTCCTTTTTCGCCAATAATGGCATAAAAAGGAATTACATATAAAACTCCTAGTATTTTTGTAATGACGATTCCTAGAGTAGCTACAAAGGCTCCCTGGACAAAGGAATTTTTTTTCATAATGTTTTTATTTGCACGTTTTTTCTTCATTGTAACACTTCCTGTCATTATTTTATAACTTTTCTAATTTTCTTATATAAGAATATCATAAATTATAGAGTTGTGCAATGATTTCAAAAATACAGGGAGAGTATCTAGAAAAAATCTAGTCAAAACTTGAAGAAAGCCAACAATTATGGTATGATGAATATGTCAAGGAAACTTGCATAAACTAAAAAAGGGA
>CAJUJA010000005.1:0-33893 GCA_910586635.1 uncultured Bacilli bacterium
ATCTATTTCTTCTTGGTTTCCTTTCTCTTTTTATTACTCTACATGAAAAAAAGAGATTTTTTCATCTCCTCTTTACTGTTCAATTTTTGATTTAAACTCGTCTTCTGTCCATACTTCTATTGAAAGATCTAACGCTTTTTGGTACTTACTTCCAGGATCTTTTCCTACAATAACTACCGATGTTTTTTTTGATACAGATCCTACCGTTTTACCTCCAAAACCTTCGATAATTTCTTGTGCTTCGTCACGACTAAAGGATTCCAAAGTCCCTGTTAAAACAAAACTTTTATCTTTAAAATTTTCATTTTCTACTATTTCACTTCCTAAATAATTCATATTTAAACCAATTCTTTTTAGCCTTTCAATTTCCTCTATATTTTTTTTGTTCATAAAGTAATCTTTTATACTTTTTGCAATCGTTTCTCCAATATCCGAAATTTCTGTTAATTCTTCTTCATCTTTAGAAATTAGATTATCTAGTGTTTTGAAATGAATCGCTAATATTTTGGAAGTCTTTTCTCCCACATGAGGGATTCCTAAACCAAATAATAATTTCTCTAACGAATTTTCTTTACTGTTATCGATTGCATCTAACAAGTTTTCTACTGACTTGTTTCCATATCCCTCTAGTGCAATTAAGTCTTTTCTATGATTTTCTAATTTATAAATATCACTAATTTTTTCTATGAAACCAAAATTAAAGAAATCTTCCACTATTCTTTCTCCCAGACCGTCTATATTCATTGCATCTCTAGATGAAAAATGAATCAGTCCTTCTATCTTTTTTCTTTTACAGTTAGGATTCATACAAAAATAATCTACCTGACCATCTTTTTTAGCAATTGGTTCATGGCACATAGGGCATTTATCAATCATAACAAAATCTTTTTCACTACCTGTGCGTCTTTCCGGTTTTGCTTCTATCACCTCAGGAATCACATCTCCTGCTTTTCTAATGGATACAATATCTCCTATTTTTAAGTTCTTTGCTATAACATTATCTTCATTATGAAGCGTTGCCCTTTTTACTGTAGAACCTGCAACTATTACTGGTTCTAAGACTGCATTTGGTGTAATTTGACCCGTGCGTCCTACTGTGAAAATAATGTCTGTGAGTTTAGTCAATACTTCCTCCGCTGGGAATTTATAGGCAGTAGCCCATTTTGGATATTTAGCTGTATACCCCAATTTCTGCTGATCTTCAATGCTATTCACCTTAATTACTACACCATCAATATCATAAGGAAGATCTCTTCTAATGTCTCCTTTTTCGCTGATAAACTCGACTACTTCTTTCATATTCTCTACTAATCGGTTATTGGAATTGGTCTTAAAGCCTAACTTTTTCATATAAGAGATTGCCTCACTATGAGTTTTAATTCCAAAATCTTGAGGATTTGGTAAGTGATAAATAAACGAGTCCAATTTTCTTTGTTCAGCAACTTTAGAATCTAATTGTCTAATAGATCCCGCGGCTGCATTACGACAATTCCTAAGAGGATCTTCCCCTTTTCTTTTTCTTTCTATGTTAATCTCTTCTAATGTTTTTTTATTCATAAAGATTTCCCCACGAACCTCTATATCCACCTCTTCCTTTAACTTTAAAGGGATAGATTTAATTGTTTTTACATTGTGAGTAATATCTTCTCCAATCGTCCCATCTCCACGTGTAGCAGCCCGTATGAATTTTCCCCTTTCATATAATAAAGAAACAGATAGCCCATCTATTTTTAACTCACACATATACTGAGGATGAATTCCCTCTTTTTTTATTCTATCATCAAAAGAGAATAACTCGCTTTCAGAAAAAACATTACTTAAGCTCATCATAGGAATTTTATGTTCTACTTTCTTGAATTCATCGATAACCTCGCCTCCTGCATGTTGAGTAGGAGAATCTTCTCTTACTAGTTCTGGATATTCTTCCTCTAGATCAAATAACTCCCTTAAATATTTATCATATTCCTGATCGGTAATCGTTGGATTATCTAGAGTATGATAATTATAATCTGCCTCATTAATAATTTGAATTAACTCATTTATTCTTTTTTCCATCATGATATCACCTATTTATTATTATACCAAAATGGAGAAAAAAAAACGACTATTTCGATTATAAAAATTCTACTTATTATAAATCCTCTATCACTGTTTTAGACTTAATTACTAATAAATTAAAAGCAAACTACTTCTAGTCTGCTTAATAAATTAGATTTGGATAATTCATATAAAATATTTAATCTCTATCCTTAAATGGATGTCTCAACTTATTTTTTTACTTCATCATTTATAATAGTCATTGCTATCTCATAAATTTTTATAGCCCCCTCATGGCTAACATTTAATTTCTTTAGAAGTTCTTCTATAATTCTATCTTTATTTTTTTTACTGATAAAAAAGTTACTCTCTAATATCTCGTTAATCATAATACATTTATCTTTAGAATAAGAAAGTCTTTTTGACAATTCCATTACAAATTCTGTCTTATTCATTCTCATCCCCATACATCTTTCCATTAGAGTCTAGTTGTATTTCATAACCATACTGAAAGATATAGGCAATACTAAACAGAAATAATATTTCGACTAAGCTAAACATTTCAAACTCTATATTTAAATCCATTGTTAATACTACCTCGAATATAGTGCCAATTATATTCGGCATGATTGTCATTATAATCATAAAATAAGCCATTTTCTTTATATGTCCCACATTTTCAAGAGTAAATGGTGTATCTCCCTTATTTATGTTATGAAATAATTTTTCTAGGGATTTTAACAGTATACTAACCAAAATTAAACTAATTACTAGAAAAGCAAAGCCTATTTCTAAATAACAAAGTATAGCCACTTTTGAATTATTTTTTAAAACTTCTTTTATTTTAATTATTTCATTTTGATTTTTTGTATCTACTACTACTTCATTATTTACTTTTAAAAATACTTTATTATTAGCCTCTATAACTTCAATACTATCATTGCCATTCCATATTATTTTATCATCTTTAATATTAACTTTATTAGTAACTATACCTAGTATTATCATTGATGCAATTACTATTGAAATACAAACAATGCAAACAATTCTCCCAATTCTAGCTAGGATGGAAATTGACTTACTTAAACCTTTCATTTTATTTTGCTGTTCTTTTTTGAATTTAACTACATTCATTCTAATCTCTTCATCTAACGAATCAATATCAATAATATTATCATTTACCAGATCATTAATATAGCAACGAAAAATCTTACAAAGTTCCAATATATTATTCATTTCAGGATAGGCATCCCCTGTCTCCCATTTGCTAACACTCTGTCTTGAAACTTTTATTTTTTCGGCTAAATCTTCTTGTGACATTTTTTTTGATTTTCGCAAGATTCTCAAATTATCTCCAAAGTTCATTAAATTTCCTCCTTTCATGTACTAATTATATACATGAAAGTCCTTTTAAACTATCAACTTTTAGTTGCATTTTAATTTTATGTATTAAAAATTTACCTTTTTTCAAATAAAACGGTCCCTACACCACACATGGGACATTTAAAGTTTTCAGGAAGCGTATCTCCATAGTAAATATAACCACACATCGTACATACCCAGGCAGTTTGACCTTTTTCTGTTTCTACTTTAATAAGTTCATCTTTATGTTCCTGATAGTAATTATAACTCATGGCTACATCTTCTTTATATACATCCGCTTCTATAATTTTTCCAATAAATAAAGTATGGGTTTCATTTTCAATAGAGTCTATTTTTTGGCAAATCATATAACCTAATGAGTCACTTATCACCTTTAGATTGTTAATCTCATTTGTTTTTGTATTTTCAAACTTGTTGATATCACGCATAGAGTTTAAACCAAAGGTTTTAATGATATCAGGATTCACATCCGCACCCAAAACAGATAGAGCAAAAGTTTTATTTTTATGCATCAGTCCATTTGTATAATTATTTTTCATTACTGCTACCGAAATAAGAGGATTATCCCCTGTACTTATTTGCGATACTGCATCCACTATACATCCTCCATTATGGGTTGTAAGAACATACATTCCTTGTGTTATTTTTCTTGTTATTTTTTTATTCTTCATTAACTTCTCGCCGCCCCATCAACAGATAAAATATCCCCAGTAATGTAGCTTGCCATATCACTTGCTAAAAATAAGAATGCATTCGCAATGTCTCTTGGTTCTCCAATTCTTCCTAATGGAATCGATTGAATCAGTGGTGCAATTTGTTCCTCTGGTAAGGCAGCAACCATATCTGTTTTCGTAACACCAGGGGCAACAGCGTTCACCCTTATATTAAATGGTGCAAGTTCTCTTGCTAAAGATTTTGTTATTCCGTTAACTGCGAATTTACTTGCTGGATAACCAACTCCAGATGGTTGACCGTATATACTAACCATTGAACTCGTATTTAGTATTACTCCACCCTTATTTTTTTTCATGTATGGTATGACCGATTTTGAAACATTAAAAATAGCATTTACATTTAAGTTCATGATCTTGGCAAAATCTTCACTTTTTGTTTCTTCTATTTTTTTGTTAGCAGAAATGCCGGCATTATTAACTAAAATATCAATGTGATTAAATTTTTTTATAATATTCTTTATTGTACTTTCTATTTCCGCATAGTTATTTAAATTAGGATAATATCCACTTACTTTATATCCCTCATCTTCTAACTCCATAATGGCACGATTAACAGTTTCTTCCCTTGATCCAAATATAATTACTTCAGCATTATTTTCTTTAAATGCTCGAACTGTTTCTAAACCAATACCTCTAGTACCGCCTGTAATAATAGCAACTTTTCCTTTTAACATAATTCATTCCTCCTTATCATTTTTGTTTTTTATTTCCAATTAGCCAATGAAGTTTTTCCTCACTTATCAATCAATCGTAATTAACATACTCTCATTATGTTATCTAGTTATAAATTCTATTTTGGATCTTCTATCGACTCGATTTCACCAAACTTTGAATAAGTAATTATAATTTTTAACCTCTCGTTTTTATAATTTTTATAGGAAACATAGGAAGATAAGTCCATCTCTACTTTTTCTACTTCCTGGTTACTATTCGTAGTTAAAATCAGTGTATTAGGTATATCTGCAATATCAATATTCTTTTTATCTATTATTTTTACAATACTATTAGTAGTAATTTTATAAGTATAGACCAGCCTCTTATCACTATACTCTGTTTTAGATTCATTATAGGCATTCTGTAAAATCTCTTCTATATTCTGAATTTCTCTAAATTGAGAAAAAAGATATGGATTTTCTATCTTAGACCACACATTATTTATATTTTTTAAATACGTTCCACCATAATTATAAAAAATTTCTATTTCCTGATTATTCGTTTTGGTAAATAACTCCTTTTGATCATATCGATCTCCCTCATAACTCACATTAGAGTCATTATAACTAATATTATATAGGTAGTGATAATTATTCTGTTTTATTTTTTCTAAACTAAATTCTAAATTACCTGTCAGTTCTATTTCCGTACGATTATTTGTAGAATTCGATCTAAGGGATATGATAATAAACAAAAAGAAAAGAAAATAAGCACCTAAAACAATTCCACCTCTAGCCCTTGGATTTTTCCATATCTTCTTAATATATTGAATGGTATTTTTTATTTTAGATACTTTTTCTTTCATATGATTCCCTCTTATATCCTATCTATCTTCTATATCAATATTTTACCGAGTAATTCTTCCTTATTTACTCCATTTAAATAATCTTTCATTAACATTCTTTTCTTACCAAATGGCTTTATTTCTGTAATAATTAACTCTCCATCTTTCACTTTTACCCCAATTCCATTTTTGTATATACTAGTAATTTCACCAATCGATTTTTCTGTTAAGCTTTTCTTCGATGATAAATCAGTATTATAAATCTTTAAAACTTCCTGATTAAATAAACAATAAGCCCCTGGAACTGGGTTTAGACCGCGTACTTGATTAAATATTTCTAGTTTTGTTTTAGAAAAGCAGATATGCTCTTCTTCACGTGTGATATTAAATGCGTAAGTAGCATCCTCTTCATTTTGTCTGATACGTTGGTTGGTTTGATTAAAAATACTAGGTAGAATATCTAAAAGTAGTTCCTTTCCCATCATACTAAGTCTATCATGTAGGCTTTCTAAGTTATCATCCATTGTGATCGGCGTTTCTTTTGAGGCAATCATATCTCCACTATCCAATTTTTCTTCCATATACATAATCGTTACTCCTGTTTTAGAGTCTCCATTTATAATTGCCTTATGAATAGGTGCCCCTCCCCTTAGTTTCGGAAGTAAAGAGGCATGGACATTAATACAACCAAATGGAGGATTTTCTAATATTTCTTTTGGAATAATTTGCCCATATGCACAAGTAATAATAATATCAGGATTTAAATCTAATATTTCTTGATATTCTTTTCTAATATTAGATGGCTGTAACACCTTAATGTTATGATCCATAGCTACCCTTTTTACTGGAGTTGGAGTTAGAATCTGCTTTCTTCCAATTTTTTTGTCTGGTTGACTCACTACCCCCACCACTTGATATTTCTCCAGTAATCCTTGCAATATATTTACTGCAAAATCAGGAGTCCCCATAAATACAATTCTTTTCATGCTCATCATCTACCCATCATTATTATTGTTAATGTTATTCCTAGTGCTATTAGTAACACCCCAAATAAGGCCACTATAGTTGCATTTCCATAACTATTGTTTAATTCCATAGTCTCTTTTGAGTTTTGCTCCTGTGATATTTCCTGTTCTAAGATTTCATAAATGTTAGGTAATTTTAAGTAAAATTCAGGTTGAATTGAATTTTGTAATTGATGATCATTCAACCTAACATCTAGGATACGAT
Source organism: uncultured Bacilli bacterium (assembly GCA_910586635.1). GTDB lineage: Bacteria > Bacillota_I > Bacilli_A > RF39 > UBA660 > UMGS995. The sequence continues at coordinate 6,883 of CAJUJA010000005.1, forward strand.
TAACTATATTCTCTAAACTATCTTTACTATTTATTAATGCTTGATACTGTTCTAACGTAGATTTTTCTAGTTTTTTTCGTTTAATACATGCTACTACAGGAGCCATCTTGGTAACCTCTAGTTTGTTCCATTCCATTTGAAGAAAGTCTAAAATTCTATTTTTGTCATTCCAAGGAATTTCTTTTCTTTTTAGAAAGGAATCTAACTGATAATAACAGTTCTTGTAACTCTTCATGAAAAAATTATCTAAAATAGGCTCCTCTGTCTCATCATTTTTAATTAACTTAATACATAGTTCATATAAAAACAGTGGACAATTATAGGAATAAAACAATGCCATAAATGGAGAATCCGTAAAACTAATATGTCCTATAGAAGTATCAAAATTCTTAGAGAATCCCTTACCAATTTTATATTTTTTAATTATTTCTTGAATTTGTTTCATTTCCTCAAATTGATAATAATAATTTTCAATTTGTAACGTTTGCTCCTCTTTATAAAAGTAACCTGGAAAACTATGGAAGACATATCCTTCTTCAATATATCGATTATAAAAATATTGCACAACAACCTTTTTTGATTGTGGTGAATCGTCCTTAATTCCTAACTTATCCTTTACAGATTGAATTAATAGTCTTGTAATTGCAATGGCAATATCATTGTGCGTTTGAAGTTTTTTCATAATTCTTCTTAATTGTTCTAAATAACGATCAAAGCGATTATCGTCTACAATAATAAAATACTTTATAATTGCATCCATACAAGTATAAAGTGAGTATTGTTTCTTTGTTATTTTTTCCTCACAAAAAGTATTAGGAATATCCTTGTGATTAAATTTTACTTGTAAGGTCACTTCTGATAAAAGGGATTTTACATCATCTCTCTTCCAAATATTTTCTAACATTTCACCACCACCCTTAAATACTATTTACTTAATAGCCATTGTATTACATAGTATGCTACTCCAAGTACGCAAAAAGATCCAAGTGCAATAAAAAAGATTTTTGCTGATAAGCTATTTCGATCTATATATTCATCATGTGCCTTACTTGGGCTAACATGAATATGATCACTATATTCACTATTTTCTTCTGATTTGTCATTTCCTAAATCCGTATTAAAAAATTTATGTGTCATATATCCTCCTATATACTTTAACTTAATTATATAATAAACTAATCCAGATGTAAATGATTTAAGTCTTATAAAAAAGAAAGTCCTTACGACCTTCTTTTTAAAATCCTTTATTTTTTTGTTTTTTATAAGTTTGGAATATAACTACTATCCCTAGTATTAGAATAATTGTTCCTATACAGTACCCTATATAGGCAGTTCTAAAAGTGTCTTTTACATTTACTTCCTGATCCACACTATTCTTAGTATTTTTCTCTCCTTCAATCGTTGCTCCATCATTATTATTTGAAACAGTAGGTTTATCAATTAATATAACTGGTCGTATAGCGTTATAATCTATTCTATTCACTGAATTATTATAATATAGCCCTCCCGAATAATATATATTCCATGCTTGATATTCATTCCCACTATAGGAATTCATAGTCCAAATTCCTTCACCACTGCTATTTACAGTTCCTCCATGAGTTATAGAATTAGATAAATAATTATACACCCATTTCGGACAAGAACTTCCAACAGAAGTACAGCCTAGTGCCACTGCTTCTTGTACTGTTATTAGTCGTGCTCTAGAGGTTCTAGTATTTAATGTATATTTATTTTGACTACAACTATTATATACTGAACAACCTGTGTATAGTCCATAACCTCCAAAATTGCTATATCCCATGGTATAAGTTTGTTCCCTTACATTATTCCAATCTTTTGTTGCCTCCTCTAAAGTCTCTAATGCTGTAATTGGTCCTTGAGTATTATTATTTGTACTATTCCAGGCAATCCCATTTAATACATTCTCCCTTTGTTGCATAGTAATGGTATTACTATCGTCATATAAGACATAAAAGAACTTTGTGGTATCATTATTTACTTGATATTCGATAATAGTTCCAGCGGGACAACTTCCACCTGTTTTTTGTTCATAACAGGTAGTCTTTTGACATGTTGCCTCTTCTCCAGTAACACAATAATTGTCATCACTAGAATCTTGGTTATAAGTATATGCTTTTACTACTGATGATGCTTGAACCTCATTTATACTGAATATAATAACTCCTAATATAAATAAACTAAACACCTCTATTTTTTTCTTCATAATAAACACTCCATTATTATCATTTTGTTTTTAGTATACTTGTTCCACTATAATTTTGTCAATGATAACCCAGACTTTATATGTATTCTTAATTAAAAATGATTCGGATTAAAATCAAGTTCTAAATTAACTTTACTATTACTACGATAATGTTCTATTAACCGATTAAGGATTTGGTAAAGATTAGTATCCTTTTTATATTTAATAATAATTCCATATCGGTAGATATTATTTAACTTAAAAATATTAGCGGGAGAAGGTCCTAATATAATTTCCTCTTTCAGATTCTTTTCTAAGCATTTTTTTATTTTATTGGTTTCTTTAGATGCCTCTTGATAGTCTTTACTGCTCACCTTTAAATAGCAGATATAATAGTAAGGTGGATATTTTAGCTGATATCTAATCTGCATTTCCCTTTTATAAAAGCCAATATAATCATGACTTTGTACAAATTGAATCGCATAATGATCAGGGTTAAATGTCTGAATAATAACCGAGCCTTCCTTGGTACTTCGACCACTTCTTCCTGATACTTGGGAAAGCAGCGAAAAGGTATTTTCACTACTTCTAAAGTCTGGAATATTTAGTGAGGTATCTGCATTAATCACACCTACTAAAGTGACATCTTCAAAGTCTAAGCCTTTCGCTACAATTTGAGTTCCTAATAAAATATCATACTCATGATTTTTGAACTCTGAAATCATTTTAGAGTGAGTCCCTTTTCTACTCGTTGTATCATAGTCCATCCTTAAAATTCTAGTATTTTTTAATATCTTCTTTAATTCTTCTTCTACCCTTTCTGTTCCAATACCCAAAGAAGAAATAGACTCTTCTCTACATTCTGGACACTTCTTTTTTAAATTAGTAGCATATCCACAATAGTGGCATCTTAACATATTGGAGGTTTTATGATAAGTCAAGGTAATATCACATTGGGGACACTTTGCTGTGTATCCGCAATTTTTACAAGTTACAAAGGACGCATACCCTCTTCTGTTTAACAGAAGAATTACCTGTTCCTTTTTTTGGAGACGTTTTTTTATTTGTTCTATTAATCTGGAAGAAAAATAACTATTTCCCTTTTTTATCTCTTGATTCATATCTATTAATTCAACTTGTGGTAATCTTTTTCCGTTAATTCTATTTGGCATACTCAGTAGCTGAAAGACTCCTTTTCCTGCCCTAGCAAATGCTTCCAAAGATGGAGTTGCACTCCCCATTATTAATGGGCAATGATTTGTTTTACTCCTTATGATCGCAACATCTCTAGCATCATATCTAGGATTATTATCTTGTTTATAAGAATCACTATGCTCTTCATCTATAATAATAATACCTAAATTACTTAATGGAGCAAAAATAGCACTTCTAGCCCCTATCACAATCGATACTTCTCCACGATTGATTTTTCTCCATTCATCATATTTTTCTCCCTCAGATAAGGCTGAATGAAGTGCCGCAATCTGATTACCAAAAACCTCACTAAAACGATGAATCATTTGTGGCGTTAGAGAAATTTCTGGGACTAACATAAGAGCCGTCTTATGTTTTTTTAACACCTTTTCAATTAACTTAATATACACCTCTGTTTTTCCGCTTCCCGTTACTCCATGTAGTAAATAGGTACCTTCTTTTTCTAGTTGAACACTTTCTACTACCTCTTTCTGATTTTCTGTTAATTCTTTAATTTTATCCCTACTATCCTGATATTCTAGACGATAGTGTTCCCTTTTTTCTTCTATTAAAATATTTTTCCTAACCAATGTTTTTAAACTAGAAGGAGATATTTTTACTAGGTCTTCCCTTTTTACCTCACCCGTTTTGCACATATTGATGATATTTTGCTGTGTTCGATTAAAATTCCCCTCTAAATTTTCACCTAACCTATAATAAATATCATATTTTTTATTTATAATAGTATTTTTTTTTGCTTTTAAAGCCTTTGGTAACATGACTTGATAGCAACTAATTAAAGTAGCTAATGTCTTTTTCTGTATAGTCCTACCAAGTTCAATTAACTCTTGATTCAAAATAATATCCTGATCAACAATTCCAATGATACTTTTTAAATTGTCAATATCACTGTCTTTTTTTATCTCAAGTATGAATCCTTCTAGCACTTGATGTCCAAAAGGTACTTCTACACGAATTCCAACTCTAATACTATCTATCAATTGTTTTTCTACTTTATAATCAAAAATTCTATCTATTTTTTTATTTGATAATTCTACTAAAACACCGACAATCAAAGTATCACCTCCTATTCATATTATAACATAAATAAAAAAAGTTACCTTAGTAACTATTTTATATTTTCATTCATATTTAAATGTCTTCTTATGATGAAAAGACCTAAAAGAAAGAGAACAATTCCAAATAAGACGATATATGGTACATTCTTGGTTTTGTTCGTTCTATTAATTTGTTCATTTTTTTCCTTTAATTCTAGATAATTTACTTCCCTTATTTCTTCCCTTTCATCTTCATTTTCAAAGAAATAACTTCTTATTAGCACCACACTTCCAAAAGATATAGAATTTATTTTTCCTTTTTCTCCGATCGTTGCTACATTCTCATTACTACTAGTATAGGTTATATTTTCTAACTTTTCTTGAAAATAAGGATTATACAAAATGGGCGTTTGAAATGAACTTTTAGTTTTATCTATATGATAAGAAAAATTATTTCCTTGAATGGACAAATCATTTAAATTCAAATTACTCTGAATATCTAGGGAAGTTAAATTGTTATTGGAAAGATCTAATTTCTTTAATATAATATTATTTGCTAGAAAAATATCTTTTACTCGATTATTGGATAAATCTAGACTCCATAAATTGATATTTTTACTCACATTAATTGTTTCTAATAGGTTGTTTTTCAGTTGTAAAATACCAAGTTCTAAATTTTTTTCCAAATTAATATTGGTAATATTATTGTTAGATAAATTTAAATCAATAAGATTTACTAATTTTTCTATTCCTTTCGTATTAGCAATCATATAACTACTACAATTTAAATGCCGAATATTTTTCAAATCATCTAAAGTTAGATTATCCTTTTTATCCTGATGTTCTATATTATACTGACTCATGATACAACTTCTTAAGTTTTCATCTGGGATATACTCCCTAATATCTGGACTTTTTGCCTCTACATTAGTAACTAAAAATATACTTAATATTAAATTTATGATTTTCATTCATATCACCTAGCTTTAATATATTAAATATAGTATAAAAATAGGTTTTTGTAAACAGAAAAAGACTTTCAATGTAGTCTAATTTTGTCATAAAAACTTCTCATGAATCTTTCTTGTATAATCATACTCTCTCATTCTTAAAAGTTTGATTTTCCTATCTACTGAAGTAGTAAGAGAAGAAACGTTAGAATAAAATTTATTTTCTCCATCAGTGATAATCATAAAATTTCTACATTCCTGATCAGGTGTAATATGAATCACTCTTTCTTCTGGTATTAAAATAGAATTTCCCAATGCCTGATATCCTTGATTGTAATCTGTAATAGGGGCTATAGGAGTAATTTGAAGGGTATGCAAATCATTATAAACCATACAACCTCCTAAGTTTCGGTTATAAGCAGTAGACCCGAAGGAGGTAGCAATGGATACTCCATCCCCAATAAACTTCTCAAGTAGGTTTTCATTAATATCGATCCTAAAACGTGTTGTTTTTAAATCTTGATCACGAATTACATATTCATTTAAGGAGGAAAATACATCACTTTCTTTATCAGTAGTAACTTTAGTCGTTGCAATACCTATTTTTTCTTCCTGATATTCCTTCTGTTCTAGCCTATCTAAAAAACATTCAACTTCTTTTGGATAAATTTCTTGTGCAAAACCAAGAGTTCCCGTATTTACACCTACATAATAAATATCTTCATGAAACTGACACTGTCTTACCATTCTTAAAAAGGAGCCATCTCCACCAATTGCTATAGCAAGATCACAAGAATCCTTGCTTAAGTCATATCCCCTAGACTTTAATTTTTGTTTTAACTCATGAGCAACTTTAAAAGATTTCTCATTATGATTTGGAAATAAACGAACCTTTCTTATTTCTTTCATTTTTTACTACCTCTTATACCTGAATAAAGCACTAGGCCTATGTCCTTCACCTTTCTTTATTTTTTCTGTTTTTTCTACTTTAGATGCTATAATTCTTCTAAAAGCAGGATCTAGTAATTTCTTATTTAATATAACCTCATAAACTTGTTGTAAATCTCCTAAAGTAAAATATTCTGGCATCATATTAAAAACAATATCTGTATAATTAATCTTATTTCTTAATCTCTCCACTCCTGATAAAATAACAACAGGGTGATCAAAAGCTAACTTTTCATTTTTTAGTGTTGTAAATTGATAACGATCTGTTGTTTTTTCCTTTAGTGTCTTTCTAATGCTAAAAGTAATCACTTCTTCCCCATTATCTAAAGTAAGTGTAGTTTGATCTTTTTCCTCTGTTATTAAAGTAACATCAAACCAAGAAGCATTAGGATTTAAATTTTCTGTTAATATATTTTTATCTACTAAAGCAATAAAAGAAGTAGAAACCACCCTCATACGGGGATCCCTTTTTAAATCACTAAAGGTATATAGTTGTTCTAAGTAAATATCAGATAGATTTGTTTCTTTTTTCAACACCCTTTTAGCACACTGTTCTAAATCTTCAGTTTTGGGATCTAAAAATCCTCCTGGCAAACACCATTTATCTTTATAAGGATATGAATCTCTCTTAACAAGCAAAATACTCATCATTTTTTTACTAGTCTTTCTATAATTACCTTGACTAATTGAAGAAACACTTACTAATAAAATATCAGTAGTCATAGAAAGTTTTTCAAATATACTGGAGTCATAATCTTTTAAAAACTCTTCTTCACTTTTATATTCTTTCATCTAAATCACCTCTTTTTTATAAATTGATTATAACATGTTACATTAAAAAATGTTATTATTTTATCATTTCTAATAACATTTCTTTTATTTTTTTAATCACTAGCTCTTTATTTTCCTTCCTAGTTTTTTTGAAAACTTCTAAAATAGATGTTTTATACTGATCAGGATCTTTATCATAAATACTAATAAAAACTTGATTATCCTCTCCAACATGATTATTAGGATCCCCTCTGTTTAACTTTCCAGTAATCCCAATTCCATAATTACTAGAAGTAAAATCAGTTATTTTTTTACTCATTTCTTTAGCAGTTTCTATGGAATAAACACTATACTGATCAATAATATCAGAAGATACTCCCATTTTTATTTTAAATTCATTAGAGTAAGTTACTGCACTAAACTTTATAACTTCACTAGCACCTTCTATATTGGTAATCGCATTACAAACTTCTCCTCCAGTACAAGATTCCATGGTAGAAATTGTTTTATTTTGCTTCATTAATTCTTTTACTATTTTTTGCATTTTTTCACCTTCTTTTTATATATTGTTCTATTCTATTTGGCTCTATCCTTTTCTTATGTTCAACATCAATAAATGGGAAAGCACAACCTAACAGATCCATTTTTTCTAACAGATGAGATAGTATCATTTTATCAGATTCTATAGAATCACTTTGTAAGTAAGGTATCTTAATTCCTATTATTTTCTCTAGGGGAATTTCATCTCTTGCTTGATATTCATCCAACCAATAAGAAAAACGAATAGGAATTGGCAAATTACTTAAAGAATAGCAAAACTTATGATGATTTTTGATATATCTTGCCTTTACTGCTTTTATATCCTTGATAACATAAGCATAGGAACTAGCAATTACACATCCATAAGAATAATCTGGTGAAGTGAAATTTCCAATTCTATCAATCTTTTTAGCTAAAGATATAAAATCATAACCATTCCAAAAGCCATTTCTAACTCCTTGCATTCTGGCCGACTTTAAACCTCCACTTAAAATAATCTTACCAAAATCCTCTTCATTCAATCGATGATAAAACCAATTAGGATTAATTACAATATTACTAATTCCATTACTCATAAGACCATCCTTTGATATATTCTTTTATGTTTTCCTTTTCTATTATTTTTTCTTCCTCTACATCTATAAAAGGAAATTTTCCCCCTACAGACTCCATTTTTTCCAAAAAATAATCTATTCCTCTATTGGAATCTATATAACTTGGACAAAGATATGAGTAAACTAAATTCTTACTTGGTATTTTAATTCCTACTACATGACTAAGAGAAATCTTCCCCTTTACTTGGTACTCATCTATATAATGGGAATATCTCCTTTTTATTGGTAGATTTGCCAGTTTTTGATAAAGTTGAAAATAAGAATCCACATGTCTTGTTGGTATGGCATCAATATCTTGAATTACAAACGCATATTGTCCTTGAATAAAGTTACGATAACAACTATCATAAGAAAGATCCACTCCTTTTTGATATTTCGCAAGAGAAATATAATAATCACCATTCCAAGAAGTTCCTCTTTCTTTTTTTATTTCTGATTTTAAATACCTTCTTGCATAAATACCCCCTGCTAAAATAATCCTATCGATCTTATCGGCAGTTACTCTATGATATAAAAACTCTGGATTTATTTCTATATTTCTTACTCCGCAAGACATCATATCCCCCTTAAAAATGTATCTATATGATACTACGAAATAAGAAAAAAGTCTATAAAAAGCGTGATACCCATATTAGTCCTCATATAGTTTGCTTTCCTTAATATAATTTTTCACTTGACTATCCAAATACTTACAATTTTTTCTACCTTTTAATTTATCCCTTATCATAGTAGATGATATATTACTCATAGGTATATCTACTTCTATTACATTTTTAAATGAGTGATTTAATTGAAAACAATCTCTTTTAACAACTAATAATTTGTAGTGTTCTAGGATATACTGATAATTCTTCCATGTAGTAATTTGATCTAGGTTATCACTTCCACAAATGAAATAAATTTCATCTTCTTTATATTTTTTTTGAAAATAATCTAATGTCTGATAAGTATAAGTCAGTGTTTTTTTCATCTCAATATCAGAAACAGAAAGATTTGGTTGATCTCGAGTCATAATTTTTAACATGTGATACCTTTCCTTAGCAGGGATTAACTCTTCTTTTTGATACTGGTCTCCTGTTGGTACATAAATTACCCGATCTAGGTATTTTTTCTTAATTAAATTTAGGCCTATATCTTTATGCATATTGTGAGGAGGATTAAAACATCCTCCAAAAATACCAATCTTCATCAAATCACCTATCTTTCATAAGTTGGAATATAGAATTTATGTAAATTATTCTGATGTAGTTTCTCAATTTTTTCAGCAACTTTCTTATCAAGTTTTGTTTTATCTTCCATATAAGTTGCAATTTCTTTATAAGTAACGCCTAATTTTTCTTCATCACTTTGTCCTGATAGACCATCACTTGGCTTTTTATATAATACTTTTTTAGGGACATTCAAATATTCTCCGATTTTAATAACTTCTTCTACTGTATAGTTTGCAATTGGAGCAATATCATGAACTGAATCTCCTCCTTTTGTGAAATATCCTACATAAAGTTCACTCTTATTAGAAGTTCCTGCGACCAAATAAATTTTGCCTTTTAAAGTGCTATATAAAGCTGCCAAATAATATACAGTAGCCATTCTAAGTCTTGGTTTTAGATTAATATCACTATTTTTTACCTCTTCTTTACTAAAATCTCCTATCTTTTGAAGTTCTTCTTTAAAAGTATCAAAAATAGAGGTAAGATCAAAGTCTATTAGTTCAAATCCATAATAATCACTAATTAATTTAGCATCGTTTTTATCTTCCTTTTTAGAATGACATGGTAAGGTTACCCCAATTACGTTTTCACAACCCAGTGCTTTTGTCATTAAAGCTGCAACAACAGCAGAATCTTTTCCTCCACTAATTCCTAAAATGGCACCTCCTAAATTGTTTTTTTGATAATAATCTTGAATAAATTTGATGATATTATTTACCTCTTTTTCGGCATTAAACGCTTCCATTTTTCCTCTCTCTCCTTTTTATAAATTGTCTTGATTTTTCTAAAGTATATTTAGATTGAATATCACAAATATAACCTTTTTTTATCAGATCAAATGCTTCATCCATACTACATTCAAAGTATCGAATCACTTCATCATGGTCCAGATTTTGCTTCCTTACTTTTTCACAACCTAGAGCTACAAAGCTATAATTATAAGCACTACTGCAACCTTGATCTTGATAAAAACTATCTAATAGATGTATATCCAGTCTCTTCTATTAATTCACGTTTTGCAGCATCAACTGGTTTTTCTTGCTTTTCAATATATCCTGCTGGAAGTTCTACACAAACTGATTCCTTAGTATGATTTCTAGGTTGTATAACCAAAACGATTTCGTTATTATTTGTTATAGGAACCACAATGGAAGCTGAACCATCAGTTGTTCCTTTAACGATTTTCTCCCTTGGAATTACTCTTCCATTAGCAAGTTCACATAAATACTTTTCTACTTGAAGAAAACCCTTCCTTTTAATCGGATGTCCTAATGAATCATAGATAAACTCTTCTTTTATTAATGTCTTCTTTATCGTTTTTAACTGTTGGATATAATCAGTTAACTCTTCTAATTTTTCTTTTTGCATCTTTCTTTTACCTTTTGCTTTCCGATATTTTCCATCGCGGTTTGTGATGCTTGATTCATAGCTTCATATAACATATACTCTTTTAATCTTCTCTCCTCATCTGACAAGTCAACATAGTAAGTATGTGGATTTTCTATATCAGTAATACGATCTGTTAGGGTTTGATATTCTTCTTCACAATAGATTTGTTTTTCTTTTAATGTAGGTTCTTTATAAATAAGTTCTCCATTTTTGAATATTGGTACTTGTAACTCTCTTACTATATAATCTGTAATTTCTGTTTTCTTCCATGGGTCTTTATCAGATATTAATGTATATTTTTGTTTTGGAATGATTTCATCTTCCCTTGCAATGACATCCCCTAAAACTTCTCCACTATCTGTATCATAGAAGCGATAAGTCTTCTTAACTCCTGGATTGGTCGTTTTCACAGTATCACCACTCACCTTTATTTTAGGAATGATTTCTCCATCTTTTTCAACAGCAACCAATTTATAAACTCCTCCAACACGCTCTTTACTTGCTGCGATATTATCTCCAGCACCAATTGAGTCAATCACTGCTCCTTTGTTTAACATATTAGTAATTGAATACTCATCTAATCCATTAGATAAACAAATTGTAGCATCAGGATATCCAGCTTCATCTAACATCTCTTTTGCAGCTTTTGATAAATAAACTAAATCTCCTGAGTCAATTCTTATTCCTTTTAGTTTGTAACCATTTGGCTCAAGATATTCTTTACTTACTCTAATTGCATTAGGAATACCACTTTTTAACGTATCAAATGTATCTACTAAGAAAACACAATTATCTGGATGGCTTTTGGCATAGGCTAAAAATGCATCATACTCACATTCTGATTCTTGAACTAAAGAATGTGCCATCGTTCCAAGTACTGGGATTTTATATTTTTTTCCTGCATAGACATTACTTGTTCCACTACATCCTCCAACATAAGCATGCTTACTTGCTTCAATTGCAGAATCTATTCCTCTTGCACGTCTTGCTCCAAACTCCATTACAGGAATTCCCTTAGCAGCAGCAGTTACTCTTTTTGCTTTTGTAGTAACCAAACTTCCATGATTAAAGTTAGCAAGTAAGGCAGTTTCTATTATTTGTGACTCCACCATATTAGCACGTACTGTAAGTACAGCTTCATTTGGAAATGCTGCAGTTCCATCTGGCATGGCATAAACGTCTCCTGTAAATTTTAAATTACTTAAATATGCAAGAAAATCCTCACTAAAACTTCCTGTTGTTCTAAGAAAATCTATATCATCTTCTTCAAATTTAAAATTTTTTAAATATTCAATCGTCTCTTCTAGCCCTCCTGTCATGGTATATCCACCATTAAAAGGATTTTTTCTAAAAAAGATATCAAAATATGCTACTTCATCCTTCTTCCCTTGATCAAAATAAGTTTGAGCCATAGTTAGCTCATAAAAATCTGTCATCATTGTTTTATTTTCCATCATTATCTCTCCTTTTTCTTTTAAATATTTTCTTAATAACATTTTTTAAAAATTATAGAATACCCCTATATTCTTATTATTATTTTGTTAATATCACGCTCCTAAAAAAATATGACCTCATTTTATTTCATTTTCTTAACTAGTTGTATCCCTTGTTGTTTCATTAATAATTTTGCTGCATCTACATAATTCTGTCGTTGTTCCTCTGCAAAAGTTGCGATAGCATCGGTATGTACTCTAATTTCTACATCCCTATTCCACTGATCAAAGTAATTAGCAAGTCCCATTGTTCCATTCATATCACATATATCTGTACAACATCCTACTACATCAACCTTATGAATATTTTTAGCTTTTTCTATCAATGTTCTAAAATCAGGTGCTTCCATAAAGCTTGTAGAGTTTTTCTCAATACTAACTGTATCATAATCATTTTCATATTCTTTTAATTCATCTATTACTAGCTCCTCTCCTGTTCCTCTTACACAGTGTTTCATAGTATTTCCATTATCATCTTTAAATCTTTTATGTTCAACTGAATTTTCTTCATGTGTATCTTTGATAAGGACAATTAAATATCCTTTTGCGTTTGATTCTTTAATTAGCTCAATTTGTCTTGGGACAACATCACCAATTTTAGGATCAGCTAAAGCTCCTTTCTTTACAAAACCATTAACCATATCTACGATGATTAACATCCCTTCATACATTTCTAAATTTTTAATTTTCATTTTATTATTCCTCCTCTAATTTTTTGTTTTTCTAATTTCTCCATACTTACAGTGATTCCACTAAAGTATGCATAACTTCCTTAATCCCAAATATAAGTACCTGATGTAATTCCAACATCATAACTTATATTTGAAACTTCATAGCCCTCATTTCTAAGAACTATACTAAATACTTCTCTAACCTCATCGTTAGAAAGTTTTCTTTCAGATTTAATCTTTTGGCTACCAATATTGATACTATTAGTTAAATTAATATGAACATTAACACATTCTATCTCATAGAATCCTTGACATCCTATACTTGTAGTAATATCTATTTTTGTATCACTCCCCTCTACTTCCTTATAATAGGACTCCAATATTTTTATAGTATTTTCTTTAGTGAATTTAGCTTCCATATAAACCCCCTCGGTGTTATTATCGAAGTGTTAATAACACCATTTAAAATTTTACAAGCTTTTCTCGGCTTGTTTATAACATTATATTAATAACAATATAAAATGTCAACCACTTTTTTAAATTTTTTCAAAAAAAAAATAGATTTCCCTATTTTTCTTTTATATCAATGATCTACCGATCTCTTATTTTTATCTCTATTTTACCTTTTCTATGCTCTTGGTATAAAACCATAATTCCTAATATCAAAATGATTGTTCCTAAGCAATACCCTATATAGGAATCCTTAAGCGTATCTTTTACATCCACTATCTGATCACTTTTATTACTGACTTTATAATCTCCTTCATTTGATATTTCTTTTTCTTCAAATACATTATTCTTTTTCATAATCACTACTGGACGATACCCTGCTCCAAAGGGAACAGTTCTCAAAGAGGATAAACCAGATGATTGTTCCATAGTTGGATATTCAGTAAAAGAGAGTTCTCCATTAGTATATACTGATATCTTTTTAGATAATAAATAACTGGTTGTATATAAAAAAGGATACTCTGAATTTGTACAATTTACCACTTCTGTTGGTCCACTTGATACTACTTGATATACTGTATGATTACATCCTGCTTGACCAAGCCAACTCATATCAGGTTGTAAAACTGTTAAATCTCCTTTTATTTTCACTGTATCTTTTAAATAATTATAGTAATTATTAAAATACTTCATCTTAGCTTCATCTGTTGCATATTCACTACAAGTTGATACGTCATAAGACACCCCATCCACGCTTCCTGAGGATGCACTACATTCATTACTCTGAATTCCTACATTGGATCCGGCTACCTCAACATTTTGTAATCCTGCAGAACCAGTCCCACTAAACCAATTTCTTCCTACTTTTAAATTATACTTTGCAAATAGAGTCATTTCATCTTGATCCATCTGAATTACATAAAAATTCTCAGTACCACAAGATATTTCATCTCCTTTGTTTTTTCCATCACCCTTTACTACTTGACAAGGTGTGGCATCAACAGTAATTATTCCTATCAGTATTACTATAAATAGTAGTAATAAATACTTACATTTATTCATGTGGTTCTCCTTCCATATTTCTACCTTTTTACTCTATGTTTACCGGATTTCCCCCTCTCCAGAGGATTTTGTCAATGAAGAATTTGGCAACCTTGTAGACATTTTTTATAGAGAGTTCGTTATCGTACAAAAATTAAGTATATCGGAAAAGACTAAAATAGTTTTAAAATATCATTAAATGTTATATATACCATTAATGCCATAAGCAAGAATAAACCAATTGTATGAATCATATTTTCTGTTTTTTGGGATATTGGAGATCCTTTTATTTTTTCTATTATAATAAATAAGATATGTCCCCCATCAAAGGCTGGTAAGGGTAATAAGTTAATAAAACCAACATTAATACTTAAAAATGCCATTAAATATAAGATACTTGCAAGTCCCGCTTTACTTTGTTCTCCAACAATAGAATAAATTCCAACAGGTCCCGATAATTGTTGTATTTTTATACCTCCAGTAAACAAACTTTGAATCGTTACCAACATTTGTTTAAATAAGGAACCCGTTTTAACATAAGTATATTTTATAGAATTTAAGAATCCATATTTTTTCTCACTTTTTAGACCAATTCCATATTTATAGCTGGTTGTTCCCTTTTCCATTATTTTTTTGGGTCTTATATGATAAGTTTTTCCTACACCATTTTTCTTCTGTACTTTTATTGTAGTCTCACTTTTAGGATCAGCTATTGTTAAATATAAGGATACATCATCTAATGTTGATATTTTATGATTGTTAATTCTAGTAATGATATCATTCTTTTCTATCCCCACTTGATATGCTGGATAATTTTTTGTCACATCTGATACAATGGGCTCATAGTTTGGACTTCCCCAAATTAGTGCAACGAAAAATAGGGTAAGAATTGCAAATATAAAGTTAAACCCCGGACCAAAAAACATAATTAAAAATCTTTGCCAAGGTTTTTTTGCTTGAAGTCTTCTTTTTTTAGGAACTTTTATTTGTTCTTCATCGACCTCTTCTCCTGCCATAGAACAAAAACCACCTATTGGAATTAATCTTAAACAATACTCTGTTTCTTTCCCCTTCTTATGTAAAAGCCTAGGTCCCATTCCTAATGAAAATTCATAAACATAAACACCTGTTAATTTCGCAAATAGAAAATGCCCTAGTTCATGAACAAAAATAATTACACCTAATACTAATATAAATATAATAATTGTCATAATAACCTCCTATAGTATACCTAAAAATAAAATGGATGCTAAAACTACAAAAATGATACTATCTAATCGATCTAGAATTCCTCCGTGGCCTGGTATTAAATTGGAAAAGTCTTTTTCCTTATAATATCTTTTTATAGAAGAAAACACTAAATCTCCGATTTGACCAAATATAGCTAGAACTGCGGTTATAAGTATCAACACTAATAATGATAGTTCTGAACTAATAGCAATATGATAAAACAATACAGGAATAGTAATTCCCATAAATAAACCGCCAAGCAATCCCTCTACCGTTTTATTGGGTGAAATATCTTTTGCTAATTTATGCTTTCCAATTAACCTTCCTGTAAATAGTGCAAAGGTATCTGTTAAAATAGTGATTAGTAATAGATATACAATATATAATATGTCATAATTACGGGTAATAATTATTAAGTTAAAACTAGAACCAATAAAAAGCGTAGAACCAATTAAAAATAGTGCATCATTTAAATTATATCTTTTACTATTATTGATAAATACCATTGGTATTAAAAATACAAATATAATAAAACTCATTACCCTATAGTCTATGGTACTATGAAATTCTATTGATGAAAAATCATTAAGTGCGAAAAAAAGTACTAGAATATAGGCAAAGACTTTCATCATAAACGGGAACTCTTTTTTCGTTTCTCTAACTTTCACTAACTCATGAAGCCCCATAACAGCTAATAATGACATTACAATAGCAAAAAGTTTTCCTCCAATTAATAAAACTGGAATAAACACGGCTGCAATTATTACTGCACTGATAATTCTTTTTTTCATTTCATCCTCCAAATCATACTTTATATTTAGTATAATACGAAATGGGCATTTAAACAAGGAAAAATCCACATAAATAAAAAGACAATATCAATTGCCTTTTAAAACTTATCAATATCAATTTTTACATACTTATTATCTTTTAAAGCACTACTAGCTTGAATGAGAGTTCGAATGGCGTTAGCAGTTCTACCTGCCTTACCGATCACTCTTCCCATATCTTCTTCTGCTACAATCACTTGAATCAGTATCACATTTTCTTCCTCTGTAGGAAACTCTTTGACGCTTACTGCATCTTCATTATAAACTAATGATTTGATAATCTTTTCAGTTAAACTCACTAAATCCATAATTATTTACCCTTCTTATTTTTAGAATCTGCGTACTTTTTCATAATTCCAGCTTCACTTAATAAGTTTCTTACGGTATCTGTTGGAATTGCTCCATTATTTAACCATTTCAAAGCGATTTCTTCATTAATTTTTACTACTTTTTCTCCTACTGGACTGTAGGTTCCAATTAATTCTAAATATTTACCATCTCTTGGTCTTCTTGAATCTGTCGCAACAATTCTATATGTAGGACGTTTTTTCGCTCCCATTCTTGTCAATCTTAATTTTACTGCCATTTTTGCACCTTCCTTTCCTTGCACATTTATTATATAGTATGTTTTTTTTTCTGTCAACCTTTTTTTGATAACAGATCATTATCAGTATAATAAAAAAGCATTAAGTTCATTCTTTTTTTCGGATTTTTATTTGATAACAAAAAGAAGTCTCAACTAGACCTCACTTGCTATATTGGTTCTTCATTAATAAACTCTTCTTGCACTTCTTCATTAATTGCTTCTTCCATTTTCTCTGGATCTTCTACAATTTCGTCCCATGGATCTTCTTCTTCATTAATTGCTATTTTAACCTTTAAGTCTCCTACCAATTCAATTCCTAATTCTTTTTCAATCGTATAAAGAATTTTATTTTGGTCAATATCCACTTTTACGCAACTTGGTTGTTTTAAACTTCTAACTATGATCTCTTCTCCATCTGTATCAGAATCTTCCCTTCTTCGAACGTTAACCACTTCTTGATATGTGTTAGTATCCTTTAATACTTCTGTTTTGGTATCATTATCATAAGAATACCAGATATTCACATCATAACTTCCGTTTATAACAATAGAATTATTTTGTTTTTCCCCTCTAAATGTATGATTAATTACCCAACATCCTAAAATAGTAGAAGGTTTTTTATCTACCAATTTTTCAGTAGTAGTCGTAAAGGTTTTTTTACCCTTACCGATAACAGCTTTCGTAACAATTTCTTTATAATTAGACATATTACTCCTCCTCATTCTAATTTATGCAAGAAAGATCAAAAAAAACACTAACTTTCGTGTTTTCTTTCAGTAATATCTTGATTTAATTTTTGATAAAAGTAATCATTAAAAGTTCCCTTTATAAATTCTAACTTTTCATTTACCTTTTCTAAATATCTATTATATTCACAATAAATTGGGATTTGTTCTAATTTTTTTTGCTTGTCGTCTAATTCCTGCTTTACCGATTTATTATTAGTTTTTATATATTGTTGCTGTAATTTTTTAATATCCTCTACTAATTGATTTAATTCTCTGCATTGGGCCATCTGTTTTTTTATTTCTAAGCATCTATTATACTCATCAGAGTCTATTATATCGTTTATGATATCCTGAATCCTATCTTCTACATTTTTATCTATCAATTTATCAGCTTCCTTCATAAATTTATAATTTCATTTTTGTTTTATTATAATATAACCATTCATAGAATTTAATTTATAATATATAAAATAAAAAGATATTTAAGCAATTGTTTCTACTAAAATATCATTAATAATAGCCTCTAAATACTTAGACTTATTTTTCATAATCTCTTTTTTTATGGTATCCATATTATTTTTTACTTCATAAACTAATTCTTTCATTGTTGGAACTAGTCCTTGTTTCTTATCTAAGTTATCAATAATGATCATTAAATTATTCATTTTAGAATACTTTCCATAATATGAACTCTTAATATAGGTTTCGTAAATTTTCTTAAAACAGAAAATATCAATCATATTGAACCTATTATCTTCTAATATTTTTATTGTTGTGTATATATAGTTTTCATTAATTGATTTATCTAGAATGGTTTCTCCCTTTTTATTTTTTATATTAGGAATAAACCTTTTATTTCTTCTTAATGTTTTTATTATATCTAATATTTGAACATAATGAATAGATACTAGATAATGGGCAAAAGTATTTCCATCCATATTTTGATGATTGACATCCCAATCTTTTCTCTTCATGTATTTTAAAACTAATTGATATTCCCTTGCTTTTAATAATCGAGTAATTATATCATTCCCAGCCTGATCTTGAGTATTAATATCTACCTTTTTTCTTGAAAGTAATTGATCAACTAGATCAAAATGTCCTTCCTTTATCAATTCAAAAATCAGGGAAGGATCCTCTTCACACAATTTGATCGTCTTTTTCTCATCATAAAACATCTTTAACACCTCTTATTTATGTGACAGTTACATATTGTATCACGAAATATGTAATTATGTCAAATTTAGTTTCATTTATAGAGTGAGGCTCATTTGTTATTATATACTAATTTTAATTCTGTTTTTTTCGACATTCATTTTATTTTTATCAACCTTTCCACATGATTTATATGAACTATTAAAATTTCGAAAACTTCATATCTCCTACTATTTTGATATGTTATATGCTTTAACAATATTACCTAATTCAATCGTTCTAAAAAGGAACCTATATTGAATTTTTTCTCTAATCCTTCCATACAAAATTATAGCATCACTCTTTTTTCCAATATTTGTTCTTAAATTTCTATAACACTTTATCTATCATTTTTTCTTGATCATTGATTTTTCCTTATTTGATAAATGATTTCCATACTGTGAGTCTATTGGGTAAATTCCCCATCTAATATTTAGTGGCATATTATATTCAAACACTCGTATTTTGGACTGAAGAATTTCTAAATCAGATTCCAACTTCTGGCTACCCCGTATTGGTGTTACGACTTCCTTCTTTTCTTCTTGGTTCTGGAACATATGAAGTCGATACGATTTTTTCCAGTTATTTGGTGACTTTTTAAATAGTACAATATTTTTTAAACATTGGTCTGGATTATCCATATAAGCCATAAAACCCTTTATGATTTTTGGATCTCTTAAATCTCTTAGTGCTTTTGCCTCTAGTTGTCTTACCCTTTCTGGACTAATATTAAATATCTTACTAACTTCTTCTAGTGTTTTTATTCTATTATCATAAAAACCAAAACGTAATTTTAATATTTCCACTTCCCTATTTGGTAAATGGTCTTTCATTGCTTGCTGTAATTTTTCTCCAAGTTGGGAAAAATCTACTTGTGCTTCAACACATTGACTATTTTTATTTTTTATTAAATCTATTATTTTACTTTCTTCACCGTCTGCTATAATAGATCGTCTGATTTCTCTTCTTATCCACCAGGTTGCATAAGTTGAAAATTTACAGCCTTTTCTAGGATCATATTTTTCTGCTGCCTTCATTAGACCGTAATTCCCCTCTTGTATTAAGTCCAAAAAGCAAAGCCCTTGATTTTTATATCTTTTAGCAATACTTACTGGTAACCTTAAATTACGTTCTATCAATTCGTTTTTTGCCTCTAAACTCCCCTGTTCTACTCTATCTCCAAGTTCCACTTCCTCTTCAGGGGTTAAAAGTCGATACGATTTTCTATCAATATCTTTTAAATATTGCTTTATCATATTTATATCTGTATCATCCTCTAATTCGAGATCCTCTATATTACCTGTAAATTCTTTTAGTTCTGGTTCAATATCAATACCAGTCTGCAAACAGTAGCATTCTACAAAAACAGATAGTTCTTCATCCATCTCTTGCAATAAATTACCACTTTTAATCTTTCGTAAATTTTTAGTAACAAAACGGGAAATCAAATTATAGAGTATTTTATTGGATTGCACTATATCATAATAAGTTTCTGGTTCTGGTTCATAATTAATTTTTCTAAATAAATTTATTACTTTTTCTACTTCCCTCATTCCTCTATTTTGTTTTATATTTAGATCTACATATTTATCTAAAATTTCTTTATATTCTTTTTGAATAAATTTTGACTTGATATAAAGGTTCAAATGATCTCTTAACCTTTCTTGAAAGGAATAATAAAAATCTTCTTTTGAATTTTCCTGATATTCAATCACTGAATCACGCCATACTTCTTCCAAAATATCCTGCATTAAATCTTTTGGAATACTTCCATATTCGTATTCGGTTACTATTTTGTTAATCCCTATCTGAAGCTTTTTATTTAAACTATCAATATCTATAGCAACTACCCCCTAACTATATCTGTTTCTGATAGAGGATATTATAACATAAGTTATTCATTATTTAAAGAAATAACTGAAGATTTTCTACATATACTTAGTTAGGAGGTAGTTATGTATACATTAAATAAATTATCTTATTCATATGATTCTTTAGAACCCTATATTGATACTCACACTTGTGGACTTCACTATGATAAGTATGCAAAAAGATATTTAAATACATTAAATGGTTTATTAGACTCTATTCATTATGACTATAGGTATCCTATAGAAGATCTATCTTTGCATATTAATGAATTCCCAGAAAATATTCAACAAAATATACTCTTCAATTTAGGAGGGGTGATTAATCACGAGATTTTCTTTAACAGTCTTAATCCAAGAAGAGAAAAACCAACGGGACCCTTTCTAGAAAAGATTAATATGGTTTTTGGGAATTATGAAAACTTTAAAAAAAAATTTAGGGAAGCGGCATTACAGGTTAAGGGATCTGGTTATACCTTTCTAGTAACGGACCAAAATGATAATCTTAGAATTATTAATCTATCTAATCAGGATTGTCCCTATTCTTACCAATTAATACCTTTAATGGTTCTAGATATGTGGGAACATGCTTACTACTTAAATTATAAATGCAACAAAGATGCTTATATTAATGATTTCTTTGATGCAGTAGACTTCTCAGTAGCTAATAATTATTATCAAAATAAAACTCATTAGTAAAAAATGAGTTTTATTTATTATTTCATTTACTTATATTTATTAGAGCTAATGTCTCTATGATTTTCTTCTTTGTATCTCTCTCCAAATTGAACATCAAAATAATTCGATGGAACATAAATATCTTGTATATTTTTTGTATTTAAGTCATACATGTGATCTTTGTCAACAATAACCACTTCTCCTACTCCTAAACAATCAAAATCATTCTCTCTTGTAAAGCCTTTCAATTTTCTATCATCCGCTATACTTTTAGAAAAATGTTTTCTATTAGGTCTTAGTAATCTTCCTACATTTTCCTTTTTAATATTCTTTATACACAGTATAAAGTTCTTCTTCTGTAATATCACTTTGCATATCTACTCTTTCACTAACGTCAATAGTCCTAGGTAACCTAACACCCTCTGGAATTAAAGAAGAAATATCAGGTCGAATAAGAGGTTGTAAGATTCTCCTATGATTCGGAATCACGTATTCTTCTCTATCTCCGATACTCAAAACCTTATCACCAATGATAAAGACAGAACTATATGTACCATAATCATAACGAATATCTGCATAACTTAAATTCTTATTCTGTCTTTGACTTTCTTCTTCTAACAACTCATCCATTAATAATACTGCGATATCGGATATAGTATCTAATCCCTTTCCTTTGGTATTATAAATCTTTATTCCACATATATCTTTTTCAGATAAAATCCCCTTAAAGAATTCTTTTTTATTTTTTAAAAGTTTATCATTTAATTCATCGTAAAAACTTTTATCCAAATCACTATATTCTAATAAAATTCTGAGATCAGAAACTTTCAAATAATCTATCAAAAAAGAAAAATAGGGTTTTAAAAGTTCCCTCCTCTGAATGCTATTTTTACCATCTAAATACATATATATTTCAGATTCTAATTCATAGGTATCTTTACAATTTTTTATATTAGCTAAAAAATTATCTTCTTTATTAGATTTCATACCATCTCACCTCTAACCTAAAACTACCATCACCAACGTATCATAGAATATAAATATGGTAATACTCAGAAGTATTTGTACTGATAGCAGCTCCATTCTCAATATCAAAGTCTTCCCCACTTAATGAACTAAAATTAATAACAATACCTAAGCTCTTATCATTAAATATTTTTTATAAGAAGTGATTAAACTGATTATTTCTCTATATACTTTTCTTTTGCATCAATAAGAGCAAACGCTACTTGTCCTGCGGATATATATTTTTTACTCATATTATTTTTCCTTTATTACTTCTTTACCTCCCATATATGGTCTCAACACCTCTGGTATTTTGATACTTCCGTCCTCTTGATAATTATTTTCGATTACACCGATCAATCCGCGTGGTGTTGCTAATACTGTGTTATTGAGAGTTGAAACCAGGTAGTTGCCACTTTCTCCTTTTGCCCTTATGCCCAATCTTCTTGCTTGAGCATCTCCTAAGGTGGCACAAGATCCAACTTCAAAGTATTTCTTTTGTCTTGGACTCCATGCTTCAACATCACACGACTTAACTTTTAAATCAGCTAAATCTCCACTACAACATTCTAGTGTTCTAACAGGTACATCTAAACTTCTAAAAAATTCAACTGTATAGCTCCACATCTTGTTATACCAATCCATAACATCTTCACTTTTACATAAAACAACCATTTCCTGTTTTTCAAATTGATGAACTCTGTATAAACCTCTCTCCTCAATTCCATGGGCTCCTACTTCCTTTCTAAAGCATGGAGAATAACTAGTTAGCGTAATAGGAAGATCGCTTTCTTTTATGATTTGTCCTTTAAATTTTCCTATCATGGAATGTTCTGAAGTACCGATCAAATATAGGTCCTCATTTTCTATCTTATACATCATATCATCCATCTCTTCAAAGGACATCACACCATCTACCACATCACTTCTAATCATAAATGGAGGAATACAGTAAGTGAATCCTTTATCAATCATAAAATCCCTTGCATATGATAGCATAGCAGAATGAAGCCTTGCAATATCTCCTGTTAGATAGTAAAATCCATTTCCACTAGTTCTTCCTGCTGATTCTTTATCCAAACCATTCAAGGCTTCACAAATATCAGCATGATATGGTATTTCATATTCAGGTACAATTGGTTCTCCAAATCTTTCTATTTCTACATTACAACTATCATCACGTCCTATTGGTACTGACTGATCTATAATATTAGGGATTAGCATCATTTTACTTCTTAATTCATGAGCAATTTGATTTTCTTTTGCTTCTATATCTTCTAGTTTTTTATTAATCTCTGAAACATCTATCTTCCTCTTATTTGCTTCATTTATATTTCTCTCCCTCATTAAAGAACCAATTTCGTTGCTAATTAGGTTTCTATTCTTTCTAAGTTCGTCTCCCTCTAGTTGAAGAGCTCTTTTATCTTCATCCAATTTGATTACTTCATCTACTAATGGTAGTTTTTCCTCTTGAAATTTTTTCTTTATATTTTCTTTTACAATTTTCTCATTTTCTCTTACAAATTTTATATCTAACATAATTATTTCCTTCCTTCTATTGCATTCATTATTCTTTTATATTGGGCTCATATTTTTCTTCGTTTCTTTTACAGTCTTTTTTGTAGGATTAGGTATTCTACTTAAATTCCTATTATTTTCTATATCATAACATTTTATATTCAAAGCAGTCAAATTATTACTATTAATAATTCTATTAATATATCTAAAATAGGGTTCTTTTCTCTTATTTCTAGTTACTATCAAAGTATTTTCTATAGTCTCATTCATATGAAAGGTTTACTTCTTCTAAATCATATTTAGTAATTTTAGTATCTTCTATGATATCGTGTAAAAGACTTACTATTTTTTCAAGGTGTGTCTTACCCATTTCTGATACTACATAAAGATATCTAGTATAAGGAAATTCACCTTTACCTTTTATTCCATGAAAAACTCTATCTATAATTAGTTTTGCTTTTTCAAGCATATTTATTATCCATCAATTTTATTTTCCGAAATCCTGCTTCTGTAAAATAATTTAATAAATGATTCGTATTTACCCCCGAAAATATCGTTCTACATTTTTATATAATATTTTCCATATTTCTTCTTCATTATAATAATTACTTAGTATTTTAGTCAACTTTTCTTTTATTGTTTTATGATTTAAGAGCGAAATATCTTCATCAATTCCAAATAATTCTTGAGCAAAATCCATATTATCTGTTGCAATGGCAATATGATTGATTCCTAATAAGTTTTCCATATGCTTAATATGTTCTAAATAATTCTTCTCTAAATCCTTTTCCTCCTCGTTTATAAATGGGCCATAACCTACTAATCCAATGATTCCATTCACTTTTTTAATAGCAAGGATCTGTTCATCATCCAGATTTCTTTTATTTGGACATAGCTTATAGCTATTAGAGTGACTTGCTAATACCTTTATTGGCATCCCTTTGGTTTTTAATTCTTCTAATAATTTAATTGTATCCCAAAATGTATTTTGATTCATATGAGACATATCAATACTAATTCCTAAAGAAACTGCTTTTTTAATGAACTCTCTTCCCAAATTTGTCAATCCCTGATCAGTTCTGTTACCGGATCCATATTTGTTTTTATTATTCCAAACTAATAAGATATTTCTAAGACCTAAATGGGATAAATTTTCTAACTCTTTTGTATCTTTTATATAGTCACATCCTTCTATACTAAAAATCACCTCTTTATCTTGAAAGTGTTCCTTAAATAAATTCGTACTAATTTTAAACATTTCAAAAACATCAATATCTTCTATTTCCAACTCCTCTTTCATTTCCTCTTTGCTCATAAAGTAGAGGTTAGCAATCAATCCTTTTACATCCTTTAAATCTCTCTTAATTTTTTCAATATAAGAAAAATCATTTTTCATATAGCAACAATAAAGGATTGTAAGTAAATCATAATGAGCATCAAACATTTTATCTCTCCTTTTAAAATAAATAAAAAAAGGCTGGTTCAAAGGAGTGCTTAAGCACGGTACCATCCTTTTCTTTTCTTAATTAGATAACGGTATCCCGGAATTTATAAAATTCATCTATAGAGTAGATAAATAAGCCTGATTCGTTATTTGCACCAACCATAACGTCTCTATAAAATAGTATACTTATTATTATCTCTAATTATTGATTTGTTATTATTATATGATTATTTTTTAAATTTATCAATAGATTTGTTCTTATATCTTTCGTAAATCTCTATCTTTTATTAATAACTTAATTAATTTTATTATTTGCCCCTATGCGAATTTTGGTCAGAATTTAACATTTGATGATTCCCTTCTGTTTTAGGATTTCTGACGAAGTGCGTTTCCTCAATCGTTTTTCCTTGGGCATCAAACTCACATCCATAAGCTATAACTGCGTTTTCTGGACCAACCTCTTGTCCATTTTCATCATAATAATAAATTTCACTATAAACTCCACCATTTGGAGTGGGGCCATCTATCCTTATCATTTCGGTATCCTCCTATCTATTTCTTTTGCATAAATCTGGCAATTTTTTCTTTAATATGTTTGCCCTATTTGGGTACTTTTGACTAAACTTTGTAAATCCCAATCCTCTTAATTGTGCTACTGAGTCGGCAAAATCTTCTGCATATCTATTATCTTTCCTCTTTTCATATGAACTTTTTGCGTATTGGGTTGGAAAATTGTTATCAACTTCTACTGCTTTCTTCCATTCTTTTGAATTAGAAATCTTATAATTTTTATCAAAAGTATGAGCACTTTCATGGTAGACTAAGTTCGTAATTTCTTTCCTTGTGCTATATTTATATATAGTTATCTCCCCATTGCCACCTGTTGCCGCGGAATAAAATTCTGTATTATGAATTTTTGACCAATAGCTATCATTGGGGTTAGCAATATCGGTTATATATACTTTTTTTAAGTTGCTAATCAGTCTTTTATCATAACTTTCTATTTCGTTTATTACCGCCAGGACATCCACATCTAAATAATCCACATTAGATTTTTGATTATTTACTTCTACCTGCGAATAAATAGTAATCCCCGTACTTTGATCCTTTAATTTATAAAAATTCAACCTTGTTGTACCAAAATCCCTGGTTTCCATACCAAGCCAAGAATAGCTTTTCCCAAGATTAGGTATGGACTCTTTAGAACGTCGGTTTGTTTTAGAATCAACTCTTATATTTCTTCTTTCAGCATCTATTTTAGCACGTTCTGTACATAAGTTTTCATATAGCGTTTGGATATAGGTCCTCCATCCATTAGTACTGGTAACTGCTGTATATTGACCATTCTGAATTTGGTTTAATACTTGTTCTGTATATTGAGCATAGTTATCACC
>CAJUJA010000005.1:33903-44161 GCA_910586635.1 uncultured Bacilli bacterium
TTATCACCGCTCAGTCCTTGTCCAATGTGTGTTTGCCTTATTGCCTCGTTTAGTTGAGCTATAAATTGTGCATAGTCCTCTGAATACTTTTGTTCTAATTGGATTAGTCTGCTATTTAAATCTTGTTCTGGTAATTCTTTGAGTATGTCTTGGACCTCAATTTGATTATTATGATTTATCGCCGTCTTCAATCTGCTTAAGGTATCGTTATTAATTACTATTTGAGTGCCTTTATATATGATAGTTTGTCCAGCCTCCATTGTTCCTGATATTAATGCTCCATAAACAAAGGCTTTTCCAGTATCTAATAAACAATCATTTAAATCTATACTATCTAGGGTAAAATGATCCCCTAAATTTTCAGTAAACTGTTGAATCGCCTCTTGTCCACCTTCTTTAAACATGTTCATGAGTATATTTTCCCCTTGTTTTCCTACTCCTGGTAAAGCCCCTAATGATTCTTCTAATATGGTTTCACTGAGTGCAGATATCACAGCATTTTTCTTAGAATCCTCTTCTGTATAACCATTTAATAAGTTTTGATGCTTTTTGCTTCCATAACTATTTCCAAATATCATAGAACCAGTGACTACTGTTTGTAAGGCTTTCATTGCTACAGGTGCTCCTGCTCCTCCTGTTGAAATAGAAATTATTGTTCCCGCAGTAACAGTAGGTAACATATTTCCTATGCTTTCTCCAAATCCGTAGGTTTCTTCTAATCCTTTCGCTAGTTCTTTATCATTTTGAAAAGCTTCTATCAAATACATTCTTTCATAATCTAACTCTGTTGCATTCCCATTATTGATATTTTGAAAGGATTCTTTAAAGCCCTCTAATCCATTTATTGTTCCATCCATTATCGAATGCATATACTCAGTCATGTATTCTTGAGATTTCTTCTTAGCATTGTAATAATTACCTTCACTCTTATATGAACTTCCCCCATATATATTTTCATACGATGATGTAGTGGTTGTACTTCCCGCTTTTTTTCCAGTTTCTTTTAATTTTTTATACTTTTCAACTGCCTTTTCCATTCCTTTTAATTGATTAATTTGATCCGTTAACAGCTCATAGTACTTATATGACTCTTCCGCCCCTTTGGTTTTATAAATATATGACATGATTTCTTGTTGTTCTTTTGATAGGTAATCTTTTATATCTTTATATTCTATATAAACAGATGAAGCACTAATCGCCGCACTACTGTACACCTGATCCTGATTTTGTATTTTCTGTTCTAACCGATCATCATCGTTTAGCATATAACCATTATTATACTCACTACTTTCGGTATATCCTCTTTCATATTTATCAATTTGATTATATCTTTTTAATTGTTTCAATATAGACTCGATTTGGGCTATTTCTGTTTTATTGTCTTTCATTCCTTTTTTTAATGTTTCTAATGTTTGAATCAATTCATCTGGTGTGGATATTTTCATGCCTGTTTTCTTTTCTATCTCATCAATTCCTAAATTTTCTTTAATCTCGGATACATAAACATCTAGATTATTTTGATAATTAGGATTTTCTAATTTTATACCTGATAATTCATCTTGTGCTTTCTTTGATATTTCCTGTCGCTCCTCTTTATTCTCTTTTGCTTTTTGATATACTGCATTCATCAATAGATTCATATTCCCAATACCAGAAAAAGTAAATCCTGAAAAATCTGTTGCCCTAATTGAACTTGAAGCTAGATTTTTACATTTATCTTTTATCTTATCTGCTCGAATAATTAGATCGTCTATTTCATCTTTTAATTTTCCTAAATATTTATAGGATGCTAAATCCTTAATGATTTCCATTTTTTCTATAGACGATGTAATATTTTGAATATTGTTAGTTGTCAAAATTTTATATGCCCTTTTTATATCACGGTAGGCACCATTAATTAGGTCTGTATTTATATATATTCCGTCATTCATCATATCACCTACCTTATTTTATTTTTTCTAATTCTTCTAATGCACTATTTAATTTATTAATCATCTCATCTTCCTTTTCTATGATTTCTTTTATTAGTCCACTATCCATTGTTTTTCCGTTACTTATTGCACCTTTTTCCAATTTTCCTAATGCCTCTTTATACTTTTTCCTGCTATCCTTTATAATAGGTATAATTTGATCTATTTTTTGTTTTAGCTTTGTATATTCTTCCTTTTTATTACTCATAATCTATCACCATACTGTATCTTATCTTTATTCTCATTCTACCTTTATATATATTTAGTTGTCAATATGTTATCCTTTTAATTTACATATAAATTCTGACAATAATTTGTAAATATTGATTGTTTTTATTTACAAATCGCAAATATCTATATTACAATAATTTTGTACAAAATAATAGAAGGAGGTCTATATGGCTACATTATATTTTAATCCTAATGAAATTGCTAATTTTTCGACTGAAATTAATAATTTATTTGGAAGTCTAAAAGCTAATTTTACTAAAATCGGTCAAAATATGAATACTATCGCAAATGGTAAATGGAAAGGAACTGCTGCAAAGAAAAATTTGGATTCTCTTGATAAAGCACAAGAAGCCCTAGCTACATTTATTAATGAATTTAGTAAAGCTCTAGCACAATCTGTTAGAGAAGCAAAAACAAAAATCAGTCAACTAGAAACTACCAATTTAGGACAAAGCCTAAATATTAATATTCAGGAGGCTGAAAAAGTAAATATTGATAATCTTCAGCAAGTAGATATCTCTGTTGTAGAATATGATTACTCTGAAATTATGGCTATTTCTAACAGTTTAAAGGGAATTCATTCTTCTATCTCTGAGTGTAAACAATCTGTTCCGACTAAGATTAGAAGTTTTATCAGTCTAGATTCTGGAAAGGCTTGGAGAGGGAATGCTGCAGGTGAGTTTGAAAATGCCGTTTGTTCTGCATTTTCTAAAATCGATACGCCTATTAAAAACTTACAAACTTGTATTGATAATATTAATGAAGCTGCTGCCAATGCTCAAAGAGCTGATAAATAGTCATAAATTGGGATTATATCCCTTTTTTTATACAAAAAAGTATAAATAACCAAAATAGCCTTTGTTTTAAGGCATAAATCAATAATATAGTATCAAATTTACTACTAATTTACTACTTTACAAAAATTTTTAACAAAGAGCCTAGATATGCTAAAGTATTTATAATATTATTCATAATAATTATAGTTTTTGTTTGATTAATTATACCATATTTAAAACGTATAAAAAATTAAGGAGGAATTTTTTAATGAGTAGTAGGTATTTAGAAAATTTAAATGAAGAAATAAGACAATATTTTGATATATTATCACCGGAATTTCCTGATTGGTTGTTAGAATATATTGAAACACCAGAAATGCAAAGAATAGACGGAACAAGTATGAGTTGTGGAAACGACTATTCAAAAGTGTTTAATGTTAGATATTGGTATTCAAATTTAGACCATAGTGTTGGTGTAGCCTTAATAATATGGCATTTTACAAAAGATAAGAAACAAACATTAGCAGGTTTATTTCATGATATAGCAACACCAACTTTTAAACATTGTATAGACTTTATGAATGGCGATTCGGAGCATCAAGAGTCGACAGAAGAAAGAACAGAACAAATAATAAGAAATTCAAAAGAAATAACTAGTCTATTAAAAAGAGATGGAATTAAAGTAGAAGAAGTATCAGATTACCATATTTATCCTATTGCTGACAACGATACACCTCAATTAAGTGCTGATAGATTTGAATATACTTTTTCAAGTGGACTAGTATTTCACAGAGTTTGGGAACTTGATAGCATAAAGGAAATTTATAATGATGTTGTTATTTTAAAAAATGAAGATGAAATTGAAGAATTAGGATTTAATAATATTGATATTTGTGAAAGGTACATAAATATTATTTCAAAATTATGGCCAGAATGGGTAAGTGACAAAGATAGAACAGTAATGCAATTTTTAGCTGATATAGTCAAATCAATGAATATTAAAGGCTATTTGACAATAGACGATTTATATAATTTATCGGAGAAAGAAGTAATAGATAAAATAATAAATTGTGAAGATAAATATATTAGTGAAAACTTTATGAAATTTCAAAATGCAACTTCAGTTTATGGAAGTGAAGTTCCAGTAGAGGGAAGATATTGTATTAGTGTAAAAGGAAAAAGAAGATATATTATTCCACTAACTAAAACTGATAATGGAATTTTTAGAATCAATGAAGTTTCAGAAAAAGCAAAAGAAGATATAGACAATTATTTAAATATAAAACATTCGACTTATACAGGATTTGATTTTGATTTTAAACCATATAATTTTTAATTTTATTAAGTATATATTAGAAACAAAATAATTTAGGAAAAGTGAAACTTACTACTTTTTTACTACTTTTGAAAGCGAAAATATAAGAAATTATAACAATATATGTGAGAATCTTCCAAAACAAGAAAAGCTACAAACCCTTGTAAAACCAAGTTATAGTAGCATTTAAGAATTTATAAAAAGTTATTAAAAAAATATGTACTATTTTAAAATAAAAAAAGCCTACTTGGCTTCTATAATTAACTTAATCGCAGTTCTTTCTTCTCCATCAATAGCAATATCTGAAAACGCAGGAATACAAACTAAATTTTTTCCAGATGGTGCCACAAATCCTCTTGCTATTGCAATTGCTTTTATTGCCTGATTCAGTGCTCCAGCTCCTACTGCCTGTATTTCAACAGTGCCTTTTTCTCTAAAAACATTAGCAAGTGCACCTGCTACGCTATTTGGATTAGATTTACTGCTTACTTTGAGTATTTCCATATATATTATTCATTCCTTTCTATGATTAATATATATGTTTTTTTGTATTATAAAATACATATTTTCATGATAGATCATATTTTTCGTACATTTCTATATTCTAACATATCACTTTTACACCCTTTTAAAATATGTTTATCTATCATGGTCTATTTTATTAATTGCCTCTTTAATAATATCTACTGAATGTTGAAGTTTTTCTTCCTCTTCTTGTGTTAATTCTATATAGATTCTTGATTTTACACCTTCCTTATTTAAAATTGATGGGACCCCCATATAAATATCATTTTCACTATCATAACTAGAAACAGTAATGATTGTATCCTCATCTCCTAATATTGCATTCGTAATTCTTACTAAGCACATTCCAATTCCATAATAGGTTGCACCCTTACGATCAATAATCTTATAAGCTGCATCTTTTACCTCTTCATGAATTTCTGCTAAATCTTCCTTTTTTAGAAATGAACTAATTTTCTGTAATCCTACGTTTACATTACTCCATGGAACAAATTCTGAATCCCCATGTTCTCCTACTACATAAGCATGAATGTTTTTAGGATTTACTCCTAATCTTTCTCCTACTAAATATTTTAATCTTGCAGTATCTAGACTGGTTCCGGATCCAATTACTTTACTCGTATCAAAACCAGAATACTTCCAAGTTAAATAGGTCATAACATCTAGTGGATTGGTCGCCACTAAAAAAATTCCTTGGAATCCACTTTCTACGACAGAGGCTACAATGGACTTAAATATCTTACTATTTTTATTAATTAAGTCCATTCTTGTTTCACCAGGATTTTGATTAGCACCTGCTGCTATTACTACCATTTTGGCATCCTTACAATCCCTATAGTCACCTGCTTTAATATCAATTTTACTTGGAGCAAAGGCTAGACAGTGATTCAGATCCATAACTTCTCCTTCTACTCTCTTCCTATCAAGATCAATTAATACTAATTCTCCTACATTAGTCCTTTGATTTAATAATGCATAGGCATAGCTCATACCAACATTTCCGCAACCTATTATTACTACTTTATTATTCATATTTTCCTCCTTTTTCTATTTAACTATATATTTATATAGTGATATTAAATTATACTTTTCATTCAAAAAAAGAAAACCTAAATTTTCTTTATGAGCTTTCAGTGGAAGTAGTAGCTGTTCCCGTATTCGTTTGAGGCGAAATAGCTTCAACAGAAGGCACTACTGCTGAGGGAACCGGTGTTACTTCTTGAGTTTGAACTGGAATTACCTGAGTATTTTCCAAAGGATTTGCTCCTCCATATATCTGATGATTATTTGTTTGGCTATCATTAACATTATTTACTGATGGATCTGCTCCTCCATAAATAGGAGTAGGACTTGACTGTTGTACTACAGGAGTATCGGTAATTGGAATAATCTCTGGTGTTACTGGAGTAGGTTCTGGTGCTACTACAGTTGGGGTTGTTGGTTCTTGTGATACCGGTGCCACTGGATTGATCATTGTAGGTTCTATATTCGATTCTGATGAATTTCCTTCTACTGGAGAAGTTGAAATTGTAGCATTAGCATCTGTTGGTATGCTATTAGTTGGGGTTACTGGTGGAATATTTGTTACTGGTATCATATCTGGTGTTCCGCTTCCTTGTTGCTCAATTACTGGAGTAACATTTGGTGTGATTGGATTATCAGTTATTGGAGCTACTCCTGGAGTTATCATCGTTGGAGTTTCCATTACTGGGGTATTTTCTTTTGGTATAGGTGCCTGATTATCCACTATTGGTGATACAGTAGGTTCCATTTGTGCTATTTGTGGACCCATGTCTTGTTGATCAATTGTTACAGCTTGTTCTGTTGTTGATGGTGTCGCTGAAATAGATGGTGTATCTTGTTGTACCATATTTTCTACCGGTGAAATAGTATTCATGCTATTACTATCAGCTGCTACCGATACACTTGGTTGTTCTGTAACATTCACACTTTCTGGAGTTGATGTTACTGAAGATTCTGGACTAACATTTACTGAATTTAGATTTGCCATTTCCTCTGATGATGGATTTGTTAATGGAGGAAGTTCCATACCATTATTAGCATTATTATTTGTTGATTCAGTATTATTATTTTTTACTTCTTTTTTAGCTTTTTTACCAGATGTTGTGATAAATATAATCAATGCTATAATCAGTAATAGAACCCCTCCTGTTATTAGCATTCCTGGTATTGTTAAAAACCATCCAAAATCCATATGCATCTACTCCCTTATTTTATTCTTATCATATACTATTATCATAACAAAAAAAAGGGGCAATTGCAAACAATTCTTTCCCTTTACAACTTTTTACATT
Organism: uncultured Bacilli bacterium; assembly: GCA_910586635.1. GTDB lineage: Bacteria > Bacillota_I > Bacilli_A > RF39 > UBA660 > UMGS995. The sequence goes on from CAJUJA010000005.1 coordinate 41,036, forward strand.
TTAAACAAACTCCAATAGGAATTATCTGGTGGTAATCTCTTAAACTCTAACCAATCTTTTTTCACTGGATGGCAAAATTTTAAAAAATATGAAAAAAGTGCAATTTGTGTTTTATCTTTCTTTCCATATCGCTGATCTCCACATAGTGGATATCCCCTACTAGAAAATTGGACCCTTATTTGATGATGTCTTCCTGTTTTTATTTGTATTTCTACTAATGTTTTATTTTCTTTTTTATTTCTTTGTAATACACGATAAGATAATTCTGCATATTTGCCCTCTTCTTTCGTTGTAACTATTGTATTTCCCTTTTTGTCCCTTAATAAATAATCAATCATAGTTCCGTCATTCCTAATCAAATAACCATCTATTACTGCTAAATACTTTTTTTCAAAGCAATGATTTTTTATATCTTTACTAAGACGAGCCGCTGCTTTAGACGTTTTCGCAAATACCATAACTCCTCCAACAGGACGATCTAATCTATGCAGAAGACCCAAATAAACATTTCCTGGTTTATGATATTTTTCTTTTAAATATTGTTTGATCATAGTAGTCATATCCATATCATCTGTAATATCCTTTTGACTTAAAACATTAGGGGGTTTTACAACTACAATAATATGGTTATCCTCGTATATTATCTTTAATGGATTCATTCTGACTCCCATCTTCCATAAATACCACATGGTAAGATTAATTTTCCATTAGTAATTGGTAATCCTATTTCTCCATGTATGATTTTTCCGTGATATTTTTTTTCAACAGTTATAGATAATAAATTATAAAGAGTAGTAGATGATATTCCTGTTGTATAAGAATTAATCAAAAAAAATAGGGGGTGATCGGTAAGAAGTTCGCAACAAAGTTGAACTAAATAAGCTAAATCTTTTTCTAAATTCCAAATTTCTTTATTACTCCCTCTTCCATAACTTGGAGGATCCATAATGATTGCATCATAGTGATTCTTTCTTCTTATTTCCCTTTTGACAAATTTAACTACATCATCAACAATATATCTAATATTCCCATCCTGCAATCCTGTAGATTTTACATTTTCCTTACACCACTCTACCATTCCACGAGAGGAATCAACGTGTACTACACTTGCTCCCGCTTTTAATGCTGCCACTGTAGCACCACCTGTATAAGCAAATAAATTAAGAACTTTTATTTCTCTTTTACTATCTTTAATTTTTTTCATAATAAAATCCCAGTTATAAGCCTGTTCAGGGAATAAACCAGTATGTTTAAATCCCATTTGTTTAATATGAAAACTTAAATCTTTATACCTGATTAACCAGCTGGAGGGAGTATCCTTTAAATTTTCCCAATATCCTCCGCCTTTACTACTTCTATGATAAATCGCATGAATCTTATCTTTATACTTTTGGGCTAAATTTCCATGATCCCAAATAATTTGTGGATCAGGTCTTAGTAAATAAATATCTCTCCAGCGTTCTAATTTTTCTCCATTGGATGCATCGATAAGTTCATAATCTTTAAAGTCATTTGTTATTTCCATAATATCCTCCTATTTATGATTACTCTCATGGATAAGTGCCTCATATAATAAATCTACAATATGGTTAGATGGCTCTAAATGATATTTATTAATCATCCTTTCAATCACATCATCTGTAAAAGTCATATTTAAATAAGAAAATATCGACTCTTTTTTATTTGGAATTTCTTTTAAGTAATTCCTAGTATATAGGTTGTCAATGATTAATAAATCATAATCTTCTATCCACTTTTTAAACTCCTTTATGATTTTACTAGAATAATTAACATATTTAAAGCTATCTCTGTCGTAACAAATCATTTTTTCAATATCTTGGTTAAATATTTTCTTAGGATTCAATCTATAATCAAATCGATCCTTTAAAATCAGTCCATTTAATTTTAGAGCTGATAGTTGCACTATTTCTCCTCGTTTTTCATCGATTGCTGTCGGAATAATTTCCAAAATAATGTAGTTTCTTCCGTTCACTTTACCACCATCTTTTCTTTCATTATATCATAAATTAAAAATAATAATAGTTGCCCATTATTATTTTACCTTTTCTGCAGGAATTCCTACTACTGTAGAATTTTCTAATACATCCTCTAAAACTACTGCATTAGCACCAACTTTAGAATTCCTACCAATTGTAATATCCCCTAATATTTTAGCACCACAACCAATGACTACATGATCTGAAATTGTAGGATGTCTTTTTCCTTTTCTATTAGAAATGCCACCTAAAGTTACCCCATGATAAAGCATCACATCATCACCGATAATTGCAGTTTCGCCAATTACAACTCCCATACCATGATCTACAAAAAAGTTTTTACCAATAACCGCACCTGGATGAATTTCGATTCCTGTTTTTCTTTTAGCCCTTTCACATAAAAATCTCGCAATAAAAAAGTGTTTTTTCAAATAAAAGTAATGTGAGATTTTATAGTATAATAATGCCTTAAAACAAGGATATAAAAGGGCTTCTTTTGTAGATTTTATAGCAGGATCCTTTTCTTTAATTGTGTTTATTAATGATTTTATATACCTCATAATATCCCCTCAATATAATATATGAAAGGAATTTATGCTCTGTAAGGTCATCGGTATTACTTATGAACTAAAACTTTAGTATTTAATTTAGTATTTTCATATAATTTTTTCACCTTTTTATATGGAGTATTCACACATCCATGACTACCATTATTTTTATAAATATTACCACCAAATTCTGTTCTATTAGAATCATGAATGTAGTATGCCTTATAAAATTTCAATACATATTTTGAAAATGATGTATATTTTGATTTTGTAATGGGATCAAATCCATTCATTGTATAATTTTCATTTTTTGCATACACAGTAAATAATCCCGTAACTGTAGGTAATGTGTTTCGCCCTGTAACCACATTTGTAGAAAGGAATTTTTCTCCATCTTTATAATATGTTAACTTTTGATCTGAAATATCTATTTCTATATAGGTCTTACCTAAATTAGCCAGATTTTTACTTTTAACATATCCTTCCCTTCCTTTATATTGTATTAGGGACCATCCATTTTGGGTTGTTCCTATTTCTTTTAGTTTTTGATATTCTCCAACTTTACGAACTTCATCGCTTTC
>CAJUJA010000006.1 GCA_910586635.1 uncultured Bacilli bacterium
TTATATAAATTTGCTATAATATTTTGAAATATTTTCTATGAAAAGACGGATCTTAAAACATCCTTGAATTACACAAATTGTGAAAAGTATAAAAAAGATACAAGTTGAAACTATAAATAACAATTATAAAAGAAAAGTATTCTTTCATGATAATTATGTTGTTGATAAAAAAGAAATAGAAAATTTAAACTTAGAGTTATCAAATTACCTCTATTTTATAGAAACAAATTCATTAAGATAGGAAGGAAAATCACAAATTACTTTACTTATTTTTTTGATGCTTTTTACTAATATATAAATATCGCAATCCAAAATATCATAGAAAAGAGGAAAGTTTGGTAAAGATTTTTTAATCCTTCATTTTATAACTAATCCCCCAAATAAACTCTATATAATTTGTAGAACATACCCTTTTCATTTTTCTGAGAATATTACTAACATGAACTTTTAAAGAATTTTATCACAATCATCTGTATCAGTACTTATAAAATCTATTGATTCTTGGTTACACTTTTACTCTTACTAATAACCCTTTACTACTAAATGACTTCACTTGCTCCAGCCAACAGACAATTCGTCTTAGCCTGAGAAAAGACTTTGAACTTAATACTACATCCACTTTTTTGATAATTCCTCTAGCACATTATAGATGCTAACATCATCCTCTATAATTAAAATATTTGCCCCCTATATTCCCCCCTACTTTGTAACTTGCTCTCATTTTATCTTATCCTTTACTTTGATCTTACTATTATAAGAAATTTCCATATTTTCAATAAAACGATTTACCTGATCATCCATTTTAATATTTAGGAAAGAAGGGGAACCTTCAGATAAACTCTTTTTAAAACAATGATATTTATTATTGATATAGACGGAATACTTCTGAAAAGCTGCTCCAAAATAATCATATAACTTAGATGGTATATTATGAAAAGAACATTCTTTAAAAATATCCTCATATTTTTCTAAAAAGGCTTCTGCTATAGGAAATAACCATTCATAATCAGATTCTCCTTCTACCTTACAATCCATAGGATCATCATATAGGTATATCCCCATATCATGTAATTGTTTGGTAAACCTTATTGCAAGCATTTGGGTTCTAATATCATTAAGCACTGCATTTTCTCCCATATCTGGATTGCCCTGATTATAGCTAGTAATTCCTACCCTATTACCATCCGTTTCTGCTTTATGAATTATTTCATGAATAATATTAACATCTAGCCCTTTCACATCCTTATTTAGCAAATGAATTAAAGGAACTCTAACATAATTATAAAAGGCCTGACCATTCACAACAACACTTCCAGAAAATGCATTTTCACGAAATACAATATCGCTAAAAATACTAGGATTTAATCTCAAGTGAAATTGGGATTTCATCTCTTTAAAAATATCTTTACCAAACTTCGATTTAATAGCAATATAATTTTTATAGTTTAGCTGAATCTTTTTTCTATATAAAATAAACTGATCTACTAACTCTGCTGGAGGATCTTTCATTTCAATTCCAAAATTTTCCATAATACAATTAAATTGTTCCTGGTCCTTTTGAATACGATCCTTTACAGCCTTAGAAACTTGTGAACTTCTTTGTCGTTTAAGGCTCCTTGAACTAAAAGAATCAATCTGACTACTATTAAATAACGAATCCGAAAATAAAGATAGGAAAATATCATCATCCTCTACAATCCTATCTAAATTATGAATTGAAAATTTATCTACAATATACTTTCTTAATAAACTATTATTTAACTTTTTGGACCTATTATTTTTCCTCTTATATTGTATATATTTTACCTTACATAACATAAAATCAGATTTACTCATATCATCACAATGTGTTAAAGCATATTGATAATTATCTTTTGGAGTACTAGAAAAATTAAAATACACAGATCCGATTCTATTAACAATTGTGTCCCTATTTTTTTCACCATAATAATCTATCAACATTTCTATTATAATAGACTTATATTGATTAAATCTTTTAGAAATATCGTTTAAATCAATCATCTTCTACCTCCAAATGAGTTAATAAAAAACCTATCATTATCCCTATTCCCATAATGATTTTTATAGTTTTATTCAATATCAAAATACTTCAATAAAATCAATTACTATTTTTATTACCATCATAACCATAATCCCAAAGACCTAATTTGCCATTTATATGAATAGGAGCTATTTTTTCAACATTTTCTAATCTGAAACCATAACCTTTCCAGTCCCTATCTTGAATAACACGAGAGTAAACTACCGAATTTTTCTGTTTTAAAACCTTCCTCATACCATCATCAATAAAAATACAATCATCTAAATCTGCGATCGCAATAATGCAACCACTAGGATATTCTAAATTCAAACTTGCATATTTTTTCATAGCATCTTTATTAATTCCTTTACCAGCATGAGTTAAGATTTTTCCTCTATATTTAGTCTTCCATGTTCGAAATTCATATTTTTTTATTCCCTCAGCAATTAAAGAGGCAAAAGGCTGCTTAATAGTAATCACTTTCAAGGCAATCCCTCCTAGTCAAGTAATAAAAAAGACATAACTCTTTTTTTATTATATCATAGTCAAAAACAAAAAAGAAATAAAATTATCTATTTCCCTTTCCCATCTGGTAATCCCCATCTTACTTTAGATTTTACCTTTTGTAAAGTATCTTCTGACAGAAATGAATCCGCTGCCAATTTAACATAAACCATACTTCTTGCCTTAGAGAGCTTGTTTCCGCTTGGTAACAACTCAAAATTAGGATCCCACATCTTTCGGTATTCATTGTAAAAATCATTAAATGGATGAACAGAGTTATCATTCCAAGGTCTAGCATTCATAAACTCTAAGGCATGAAAAATACAGGGCATTTCTAGTGCGTCTTGTATCTCTTCTAAAGAATAGTACTCTGGAAATCTTTGATAAAACTTCTTAGAAAGATAAGAATGTCTATTCATATAATAGACTGTCGGATGCACATTATAACCCGGACTTAGATTATGAATCATATCATTTAAAGATAAATTTAATAAATCCTGGTCTGGATATCTTAATACACTATGGTACCTTTTCGCGTTATCATATAATTTCCTGGAGCAACCTAAATCTTCCCATAATGTATAATCGAATAAAAGTACACCACTGTTATAATATGCTCCTTGATAATCCTTTAAATGATTTGGCATACACAATTCCTTTACTGCAGAAACAGGAGAACTAATATCAGCTTGAAATAACCCCTCTAAAGAATTATTAACAATTATATCACAATCCAAATATAACATTTTATCCGTTCCACTAATAATCTCATTAGAAAAAAGTCTAGCATTCGCAATGTCTGTTCCCCTCCATTTTGGAATATGATACTGATAAATAGACTTTAAGACCTTCTCAATCGGATATATTTGTAATCGAAGATTCGAATATTGAGAAGATATATGATACAATCTTTGAAAGTCCTCTTCCGTAAAGTGGTCCTCTATAATATGAACACACAACCTAGTATCTATATGATTAGAAAGTAAAGAACAAAGAGATGTCATCATATGTGGAAAGTAATTAGTATCTGATGTATATAAAACATGATAATACTCCATCTTATATTTCCTCCCCTAAAAGTAAAAATTATTTTAACATATAAATATGAAATAATCAAATTAAAAAACCTACAGATTATGTAAGTTTCCGTTTCGTAAGTATATTAAGGTAGTAATTTGCCTCTCTTAACAAATGATCAGAAAGAAGTGGAATGATAATACTCTTGATTCTACAGTTTAAAATCCCCTCTTCTCCTACTATCTGAAAATTTTGAAAATTAGCGGTTTCTTTTAAACTAGCACTAGTAAAATAAGCAGGATTATTAGCATATTTTTTCATAATCATCTGATACTCCTCTGCAAATTTATCCGCAGTTAAAATTAAATCCTTTTCACTTGGATCTAATAATCCTCTAATAAATTCAGCATGTTCTTTCATAATTGTATTCCAAAAATACTCTTGTTCATACTGATTATGACCTGATAATTCTTGACCTCTATCGATTCTACTTAAAATATCATAATACACTTTTGCCTCATTAATAATATGTTGGATTAAAGATGGATAGTTAGTAGAATATATTTGACAAGATAAAACTTTACTTAAAATATCGTTCTGAAAATGAATAATATCTTGAATCATTGGTAAAGTTTCTTGATTTATTTTACTAATTTCCCCGATCATCCTCCTATCTATATTAACCACACCACTTTGTAAGTTTAACTCCTGGTTAGTAATATGGGTATTAATCTGATCACCAAAAAAATGATTCGTCATATTCTCTGCATCTAAGGTATTCTTAGTTACAAATTCCCCTGACTCTATTAACTGATTACTAATATTTCCATTAGATAGATAGACTATCCTCTCTAAAATTTTTTCAAATTGATTTTGAAATTCATGAGCCTTTTGTTTTAAGTCCTTATTTTTTTCTGGTAACGAAAGTTCTAAAAACAAACTATGTTCCTTCATAATTCTATCGAAAAATAAATGTGTCTGTAAAGACAGGTTGATATAATCATGATAATTCATATTTCACCTCTTTCTTTTAATATATATGATAAAACTATAAAAAAAAGTATAGAATTAAACTTCTATACTTTCCACTATTTCCTTTATTTTATTAATTAATCTACCAATATGAAGACCATCTACAAAACCATGATGACTCATAATCATAACATCAAGATAACATTTATCGTCTATTATATCAAACTGATCCCAAATTATTTGGGGAATTGTTATTTCTTTATCAAAAGGAACTACACACCCTGAAAAATGAAACCACGGCTCACAGGAAAGCCAAACTTCCCCTTGATCACCCATTATAGAAGAGTAATGAGTCTCTAAAAAATTTTTCTCTATCATTTTATACTCATCAATAAAATCTTCATAAGTAGATTTCATATCAACCCGAAAATATCCAATAGTTTCATCCGGAAGCATTTGAGTAAAACTAGGTTTTATTATATCATACTTGTAAATTTTTCCATCCTCATAACGATATTTAAAGGCCTCTACTTCATTGAGTGCCTTTGTAAAATAATATCCGATGGTTGCATAAGTACTTTTACTCCTTTTGCATAATTGATACAGTTTTGTAACCTCTATTCTTGTAGTAACAAAAGAAAAAGGATTTGTTCTTTTATGGTAACTGTCAAACAAATTCTTACGGTTAAAGTTTTCCATTTTTTCCCTCATATTATAATTTCCCTTCGTTTAAATATTTTTGATAAATTAAAATCAAATCATAATCCATAATATTAGATGGAAGCTGATTCATATCAAAAAATTTAAGTTGCTTCGACTCTTTCTGAACAAGGAATTCTGTGTTAGTATCCGTTATTTCCTCATAGTCACAATTTAAAACCCCTTCATACTTTCTAACAACAAACAAAACCGTATTATTATAAACTTGATCTCCATTTGGATAGGAGTTTTTTCTTGTACCTCCCGAAACCACCTGAATTAAAACCAAATCTTCTTCTAATACATCTAATCCCGTTTCTTCCTTTAACTCCCTGATTGCTACATCTTCAAATGTTTCTCCAAGTTCCTGCAAACCACCTGGAAGGCACCACATTTCCCTATCTGCACGTTCTTCTAATAAAATCTGATTTTTTTCATTCACTACAATAATAGCACTACCATTTTGAAATAATGGCATATGTCTAAATTCTTCCTTTAAAGAATTACGAAGTTTAATTATATAACTCAATTTCATATTTACCTTTCAGCCTCTTTTTCTATTTTTCTATAAATATCATAAAAACCAAATACCCGTTCCATATGATCCAATATAATATTCTGATTATAGCGGTTATCAAACAAATATAATTTACAAACCTCAACGATATCTTTCGCAATCACAAGACTATCATCAATCATAATATCAACTCCAATTCTCATAATCAACTTCTACTCCTCTTTCCAATTTCTAATTAATCGACTATTAATCATCACTACCAGTATAGAGCAAATAAATATGATTTTAAAAACCACCATACTATTCAAACCTCCAATAATCGATAAGAAGCTAAGAATAATAAACTCATAAAAACATAATGACATCTCATGTACCATAGACAAAATAAAGGTATTCGTTTTATCATATTCCACTTTACTCTGAACTAAAGTACAATAAGCAGAATCATAAACATTGTCACTTAATTTATATAAAGACTGATTAAATAATAGAATAAGCTTTTCCCTAGCTATGATGAAAATAAAACTGATAAATTTCCTCATAGAAGAAATCATATAAAAAGAGCCTCTATCTTGGTCTAGCTTCTTTCCAGAAATAATTAGACTAAGTAATTCGAGTAAGGTAGATATTACATAAATAAATGTAAAGGTTTTTAAATCATTTAAAGATATATACAAGTATAATGGTACTGCAATTAATCTTTCAATAATAATAAAACTCCTAAGACCACTTGCCCTTTTAAATGATTGATTTTCCTTATTAGCAAATAAATAAGAGTAACTTTCTTGAAAAGATTTCCTAAATCTGTAGTAAAAATTACTTTTTGTTAAGTTAAATAACGCTATAATAGATAGTAAATAACACAAAAATACTACTATTAATATAACAAAATGATTATTTTTAGTCAAAAATATAGCAACGAATATATAAGCAATAACACTAGAAATACAATTTAAAATGTAAAGAAAAGCATTAAATCTTCCCCTAAAATTTTCCCTCACGATTTTACTAGGAAGATAGGTTTTTAAGGGATTATTAATCGCACCACTAATCCCATAAATTATAGGAACTAGTAAATAATAATGGCTATTAAATTGAATAGTGAATACTAGTAATAAACTAACTGCTCTTAGAATGTATCCGATCAATTTAGTATTTGCCAATCCATATTTTTTAGAAAGCAGTCCAGATAACGGAGTAAATAAACCCATTACTAAAAATTGAATGGCATAAATATAAAGAATTATGGAAATACAAAACCCAGATTGATATAGAATAACAGGAGTAAAAACATTATAAATACTACTAGCAAAATTAGATAAAAAATTATCTATATAAAGCATAATATAATCCTTTTTACCGAAATATCTTTTTAACAATAAACCGAATTTTTTATTCATAACTACCTCTATTTATATTTCTTGTACTATTATAGTATACCATATTTTTAATAATTAAAAAAGAGCCAAAAAGGATCTTTCTATTCATAGACTATTGAAGCCTGGATTCTACAATTTGAGCATATTTCTTTGGATTAGATACCACTCGGTTATAAGCATTTAATCTCCTAACTTCTAACAAAAATTCGATTTCCTCATCTGATGCTTGCAATGCTCTCTTGTTAGAAACAATTAGGTTATCTAATCCTAAAATATAATTTAAATCCACCTCAAAATAATTGGCAATATCAATTAAAGTTTCTATCGATGGAATTCTACTTTCATTTTCATAATGAGAGATTGTTGTTTTACTTAAATTTAATTCTATTCCTAATTTTTCTTGACTAATTTGCTTTTTCTTTCTTAAAAGCCTGATTCTCGGACCAATTAACATACTATCCACCTCATTATAATGTCAGTATAATGAAAAATAATAGTTAATACAGCAAAGTATACAAATTGTCTATTACCATAAATTTATTATTTATCTACTTCCACAATTCTTTTTAGGAACGGTTGAAATGCTGTTGGAATTGCATAATCTTTTATAATTTTATTAATGCTCAAAAATAGTAGTTGATTATTTTTTATAGGATGTTCTAATTCTATATAATAGGACACCATTTGCCATTTTTGATGAGTAAAAATATGAGTATTAGTAATAAATTTCTTTATTTTTAAATAAGCAATATTCATACTTTTTAGATAATCTTCTACTTGTTTTTTAGTGCGTATCCCTTCAATATTTGGAAATTGCCATAACTGATGAAGCAATCCTTTATTTTCTCTCTTAGAAATAGCGTATGTATTTTTAAAAACAAATATCAAAACAGTATACTCTAAAACCCTTTTTCTCCTCTTTTCTTGTTTTTTAGGAAATAATGAATAGTTTTTATATTTACTTGCTAAACATCTACAATTTAAAGGGCAGTTTTCACAATGAGGAGTACCATTAGGAATACAAAGTACTTCTCCTATTTCCATTAAAGCTTGATTAAAATCACCACTTTCATTAGGAATTATCTTTTCTATTTTTCCAGCAATTTCCCTCTTTGTTTTTAATAATCCAATATCTAAATTGCTATTATAAAACCTAGTATATACTCTTAGAACATTTCCATCAATTGTTGCCTTCTTCTGTTGAAAACAAATTGATGCAATAGCACTTGCTGTATAATCTCCAATCCCAGGAAGAGATAATAGTTCCTGATACTCACAGGGAAATTTACCATGATATTGATTAACAATTATTTGGGCAGTCTTTTTTAAATTTCTAGCCCGATTATAATAACCGAGCCCTTCCCACAGCTTAAATAGATCATCATCAGAAACAACTGCCAAATCTTCAATAGAAGGCAATTTTTTCAAAAATCTATGGTAATAATCTATAACTGCTTCAATCCGAGTCTGTTGCAGCATTACCTCGGAAATCCAAATATGATACGGATTACAGTTTTGTCTCCAAGGAAGAGTTTTCTTATTTTTCTGATACCACTCTAAAATATCCTGAATACATTCCTGCATTTTTTATCACCAACTTTAAATACGAATCATTATTTTTATACAAAGAATATCATAGTAAATCTGTTTTTTCAAGAAAAATCGCAATATAAAAAAAGAAAACATTAATTTTCTCTTTTAGTAGATTTCTGCTTTGTTTTACAATAAGAAGAAACCTGATGTAATTCATATTCATAAGAATCTGGTAATTTTTGAATCACAGTATCCAACTCTCTTTTTATCTCATCTTTCCAAAATTGATAATCCTCTGAACTTGTTATAAAAATTTCCTGTAAATAATCTCGAATATTATCTAAAGGTCGTTGTAAATCGTATTTTTGTTCATAAAACTTTAATTTATCATACGTATGATTATAAAATCCTATAGGATTTTCCAAATCTGGTTTTTCTTTTGTTCTATCAAAGAAAGATTTTACTAAACCAAGACTAGCTCCTATTTTTAATAATAAATGAGCACAGTATAACCTTTCTTCCTCTGTTAAGACCTTCTTTACTTTCATCTTATGCATATCAACATACTTTCCTATTTCCCTTTTAATTTGTTTATATTCAGCATCGGATAAGTACTTACTTTCACAGCTAGATTGCTTTTTTATATTTGAATAAGAATTAACAGAAGACTTCTTTGACCTTTTTGTCAATCGCCTATTTAAAGTAGCCCTAATCTTTTGACATAACTCTTCACAAACACCAAGGCCACCTAACGATGATATAATCTTATCAACATCTTCTGTCTGATAGGAATCTATTTTATTTAAATAGCTATCTCTTAGCACCTCATGATAAGTTAAAAAGCAAGAAGTATCACTATCTTCCATTGATTCTTTAGATACTTCTAGCAATAGTTGCTTTACGTTGCGATCTGACTCTGATAATTCAGCATCACTAGTATTTAATAATGAATTTAGCAACCCATTTGCTGATAAATCAGATATATCTTCTACATTTAATCCCTTTTTTGAAATAATAGATGGATTCAAAATCACTATATTGCCTGAGTGATTCAACAACCCTATATTAATATTTAAAGAAACAAAATCCATTAAAATTTCTAAAGATTCCGTTGCCTTCAATGGAGAATTTAATAAATATAAAGATAAACGTCCGAAATCTTCTGTAATCATTTCACTTTTCATATTACATTCATGGAAATTCATTAATTCCAATACATCAATATTTCTACTTACATATCTTAGCTCTTTCATAAAAAAATCTATTTTATGATTATCGTTGAAAATATTAACAATAGAGTGGGTTACTTTTTCTATATAATCTAATGTAGAAATTAACATCATATCAGAACGATTAGAGGCTAAAGTATCAATAATAGAAGTTGTAAATTGCTCATTTTCAGTAGATAAGTTTTTCTTTTTTAAATCCCTATTTGCAAGTTCATGGATGATTTCCCGAAACTGGACTTGTTGTCCCCTTAGATAATCCAAAAACTTTTCTTTTGCATTTTTTATAATAATCGCCCTCTTTCCTAGCATCATAGTATACACAACACTAACATTGTTGTCAATCAAAAAGCACGAAATTAACCATTCTATTTTTGTAATAACTGGTACTCTCTACAATTTTTTAATAATTTTTTATGAGTAGATTTTGCCACTAATTTTCCCTTGTCAATAACCATAATCTCATCTGCTATCCTCATCAAACTAGGCTTATGAGTAATCATTAAAATAGTATGATCTTTTTTCAAATCTTTTAGTATTTCCATTACCTTTTTTGATGTATTCATATCAAGAGACGAGGTTACTTCGTCAAACAACAATACCTCTGATTTTGAAAGAAGAGTTCTTGCCAGTGCAATTAATTGCTTCTGACCACCCGAAATATTTTCAGCATCTCTTACTAACTTTGTGTTATAACCATCGGGAAGTGACTCTATAAAGTCATGTACACCTGCTCTTTTACAAGCCTTTATTTGATTCTCTTTATTAGAATCTACTAAATTCAAATTATCCCGTATACTCATATCAAAAATAAAGGGTTTTTGAGTAACAATAGAAACATTAGAAGAGTAAACCTCCTTAGTATAATCATAAACATTAACATCATCTAGTAAAATAGATCCCTTATCTGGTTTATAAAGTCTTAATAATAATCTAAATATAGTAGATTTTCCACTACCACTTTTTCCAACAATCGCAGTAAAAGAATTAGGTTGAATGCTAAAAGTGATATTCTTTAATATTTGCTGTTTTTCATATGTAAAATAAATCTTATCGAATTTTATTTTTCCCAAGATGTGGTCCTCATTATAATCTCCAAAGGATAACATATTTTTATTTTTGTAATGAAGCAATTTATAAATTCTATCTACTCTAGTCGAATTAGCAGAAACCTTATGTAACTTATCATATAAACGCTCAAACTTAGACTCAATTTCCTCATAATATCCAACTACTAATACCAACATAGAAATCTCATATTTACCATGTAGGATTAAGTAAATAGCAATAAAATAAACGATAAGTTTCCCCATTCCTAAAATCATAGGAGATACTACCTCTGCATAATCATTATACTTTCTCTTTTTAAAATAATCCTTCCTCCAAGATTTTTTGTAGTTTTCTAGATATTGCTCTAAATCCTTCTTCATATTAAAAGATTGCACTTCTTTATTTCCTTCTAAAACTTGTCCCATTAATTCTGAAATATCATCCTGATGTTTCCTTTGTCCTAAAAGATAATGATCACGCCATTTTAAATTCTGACTTAAAGATAAGAAAGATATTAAAAACATAACAAAGGTAACAATACCCATATATGTACTTACTGAAAATAAAATGACTAAAGAAATTATAATGCTTAATAAATAATTCAGCACATCTACTATTTGATCTGGTATTTGCATCACTTCCCCGACATCTTGAAAGGATGTATTAACGATAAAAGAAGTCTTAATACTTTTAGTAAAATCCTCATCAAAGGAAGTAACCTTTTCTAATATTAATTTTTGCAATTTATTATGTGTATAAGTAGCATGATTTTGATAAGCTATATAATTATAATGATGACATAAAACATAAAGTAGACTACATCCTAAAAAGATTAATGTATCAAAAAATGCACCTTGAAAATCTTTTGCAGTAGCGGCCCCAACTATGTTAGCAGCAAGAAACGGAAGCGTCGCCATCATAATAATCTTTAATAGTGCTGAAAGAAAAATATGAAACAAGCATTTCTTACTATCTGCCTTTAGAGAAAAATATTTCTTGACAATCCTATAATACCTTTTAATCATGATCAAACACCCCGATTCTACTTGGAGATTTTCTAGACTGCAATACTTGATAGATTTCATTAGATTTCATTAATTCCTTATGAGTACCAACTGCTACTATCTTCCCCTGATCCAATACTACAATTTCATCTGCTTCCTTCATTAAATCAGGTTTCTTAGTAGTTAAAATAATGGTATGATCCTTTTTTAAATCCTTAATAAGTCTAGGAACTAATTTTGCCGTATCCGGATCTAAAGCTGTTGTAATATCATCTAATAGTAATATTTCACAATCCGTAAGAATTGTTCTAGCAATAGAAATCATTTGTTTTTGACCTCCTGAAATATTACTCCCATTTTCTCTTAACTTAGTATGATACCCATTAGGAAGGGATTCAATAAATTCATGAATTCCAGCCCTCTTACAAGCTTCAATTTGATTTTTAATATTCGTATCTACAAAATTCAGGTTTTTTCTAATACTCATATTAAAAATAAATGGTTTCTGATTAACGACTCCGACATTTCTAGTATAAACCTCTCTTGAAAAATCATAAATATTTACATTATCTAAAGTGATCCTTCCCTTAGTCGGTTGATATAGTCTTAATAATAAGTTAAAAATCATAGTTTTCCCAGAACCCGCTTCTCCAACAATAGCAACTACCTTATTATGGCCGATTTTTAAATTAATATTTTTTAAGATCTCTTTATTATTTACAGTTAAAGAGACATTTTTCATATGAATTGCACCATAAATATCATCCGTCTCTAAAGATCCATAGACTAAATCATTAGATCTATAATTCAAAATATCATTAATACGAGCAACAGAAGTATTCGTTTCTCTAATTGCTTCTGTAGAATCCATTAATTCATTAATATATGTACCCAATGTTTCATGATAAGAAACCATTAATACTAAAACATTAATTCCTAATTCACCTTTAGACATAGAATAAATTAAAATAGTATATAATATAGCACGAAATACATAAACAACTACATTCACATCATTATCTCTAATAGTAGCATAAAATCTTTTTGCACTATATTCCTTAGTAAACTTTCTTTGAATAATATTTAATTTATTCTTTAATTTTGATAACATATTAAACGTTTTAATTTCTTGTAAACCAGAAACAATTTGTGTTAATAAATTGCTATATTTATCATCTTGAATAACTACTTTATTATGGTAAAGATTTACTTTTCTATCTGCATTATTTTGTATGGTAATATAAAAATAAGCAAAAACAATTAACAGCAAAGATAAATAAATATTATAGAATGCAACAATAACCAAAACAGCAATAATCTGTAATATTCCAATAAGTACTTCAGATATACGATCATTCATATCCCCTATATTAATAATGTCGGAATTAATTGTATTCATAATTCTTCCCTTACTCATAACTCTATTAAAACTATGATCAACACTAGACAATTTATTTAATACCCTTTTCGTTAGTCCATCATAGCAATAATTCATATTATAACCATAAATTTTATAATTAATATATAAAGAAACATTGTATAAAAAGTAAAGAACAATTAAAACTCCCAAATAAAAATAAGTCATTTTATCGTTTCCCAAAGTCAAATATTTTATAATTCCAGATGCCGCTAGAGGAAGACAAATTTCAAATCCTTTATAAAAAAAGGCAGACAAAATATTAATTAAAATATATCTAGTTTTTATTTCTGCTAATTTTAAATACTCTTTAAAAAAATAAATATATTCTCCTATCATACTACACCTCTATTTTTTCCTTGTTTCTTAAATGAATTAATTTACAAGAAATGGATATTTGGAATACCATAAATAGTGCTGATAATCCTAACATAGAATGAATTCCAAACTTATAAGTAAGACCCGCTAAAAATAGCCCAATGGCCTCCCCAATCATACCTATCATATATCTAATATCAGTAAAAAATATTTGGTATTTTTTATCTATTCTATTAATATAAGGAGCATCAATAATATTTTCATAAGCAGTCGATATTAGAATTGACCAAGTAATTGCAAGCAAAACCACAATCATATTATTAGATAAAAAGGCAAGTAAATAAAAGGCAAATCTAATTCCAAATTTGAGAACAATGGTTAAATAATCATTTTTAGGAGTCAAGTATTTTAAGACTATAATCCCTATGATATCAGCAAATAACCCTATCGCTAACAAATAAGTAGTAGCCCTTCCTGCTGAAAAGGATAAACCGTTGGTAAGCATCAACATTTTTAATCCAAGTCCTGTACTCATAGCCACGTTACCAAAAAAATAATACATTAAATAATATCTCATAATTTTATCACCAAATATATACTTAAATGAGATTTTAGACACTACCCTTTCTACTTTTAATTTAATGGCAGCCAGTACCCAAAAGGATATATAAATAAAAATAACCGAAATAAAAAGACATATATTATAATTAATAGTAATTTTAAACAAATTCCTTCCAATAAATAAGCCTCCAAAAAGAATTCCAACATCCTTGAATAAATATTCCACTAACTTTCTCTTGGAATATAAATTATCACTAACTTCTATTGTTAATATAAAAGGATAAATACTAGAAATTATAACTTTTTCCAAAACTACATCTAGAATAATTAGAATATCTATAATCCATTTAATACTGGTATAGTCTAGTAATTTTAATAAATACAAAGATGACATAACTATAATTTTTAAAAGGATAGAGCCAGCAATAAAGTTTTGAATATTGTTTAATTTGAGTTTTGTTGAGCACAAAAGAAGAGCAATAGCACTAAAAAAAGAAGCCACACTCAAAACATCACTAATTTGTTCTACTAAGAAATTAGTATCTTGAAGCCATAATTGTCTAAAATTTCCCCATAAACCAAATCCAATACTAAATAGTGCTAAAGATAATAATATTTGGTACTCAGCCTTATGCTTGTTTTTACCTCTCATATCCTAACCTACTCCCTACACTCACTACTATAAATATTAGTATATCATACTTCGACATATTTTTTAAAGTGATTTCGATTTAGTAAATAAAAAAACAAGAAATTGAATTTTCTCGTTTCATGGTTACTTTTCTAAAAGGTATGCTGAAATACTATATTTAGAAATTGATTGTTCTTCCTCAAGATAACGGAAAGAAAGTCTTTGAATGATTATCTTTTGCTTTGAGTTAAGTTTTATTTCATGATTCTTTTCTAAATAATCACTAAATTCATCTATATGATCTATATAATCTTGAATCTTACTAGATAAATCAATCTCAAGTTTTTGGTTACTCCCTTTAACAGTAAAAGAAAGATTTTCAAACTGTTCCACAGTTGTTTTTTCATAATACTTATTACTATAAATAAAATATAGTTTTTGATAACTTCCTACATCAACATGATCTGATTTAATTTGTGAAGAAACATAGACTCCCTTTGAACATCGGTAGGAACAAGGTTTAAAAGATTGAATAACCTCAATATCCTTTTTTGTCAATAGTTTTTCTATACTAACCTTGACATACTCCTCATCTCTACCTTTTTTATAGGTTGGAATAATTCCTTTAATTTTTTCATAGAAACTCCTTAAAATTACCTTTAGTTTTTAATAACTAATAGATAACATTTCCCAAATCGCACATATTTTATCAGCAATACATACAATAACACTTTCTAAATATCTTGGAGGTTTAATATTCAATGGAAACATATGTTTTTTGATAATATCCCGCTCAATTCTACATAAAGAAAAGTCCCTTTCTGCATTTAAAAGAGCTGTTTTAGCATGTGTAAATCCATGTAGCTTATGATCATCAGAAGGAATATGCCAATCATACAAAAAATAATCATGAAGTAATGCCCCTCTTACCATAGCACGTCTATTCAAGTTAATAGGTAAAAAAATAGAAATATATAAAGAAAGACAAGCAACTCCTAAAGAGTGCTCAAATACACTAACATTTCCATGCTGTATAAATTTCTTTTCAGATTGCATATATTCTGATTTTATAATATCTGCTCCATATAACATAACCATTACTTTCATATTATTAACAATACTCAAACCAGCTCACCACCAACTCCATCTATCTACATTATAGTACATTTATAAACGAAACTCAACCAATTAAGCATTCTTACTTCTAATCACTTTCTCTTTAAATTTTCGTTTGAATCATCATAATTCTTAGAAAGAAAAATGTTAATAACCTTTTCTCTTTGTTGACGATTTGCTTCATGTCCTTCTACCTGTAATTTTTTTATCTGACCATTTAGCATTTCTAATACAGAACTACGATTACCATCACCCATTCTATTGTTCCAACCAATTCGTATTTTTCTATAATTACTAATATCCTCTTTCAAAACTTGACTAAGCAAAGAGGCAACATCAAAAATAGATACACTCAGATTATTCAAATTCTCAAACCCCTCATATAGTTGGTTATAATTTATTACAGAATCTTCTTTATCTAGTGACTTCAATTGATGTTGATATTCGATCTCAATATTTTTGTCCTGCTCCAAAGATTCTATTTTATAAAAATTAAAACTTGAAAATTCCCGAGTAGTAGGAAATCTTTTTTTATCAATAGATACTAATATATTTTCATGAGAATTTGGATCTGTTACAAAGGAATACTTTGTCTGTATATTGTGATAAGTAACTATAAATGATGAGGGAAAAGTAAGGATACGATGAAATAAATACTGTATAAAAGCAGTTTCACCCCTATGAGGTAAATTACAAAAAAAGGTTTGTTTTTCCTGATCAAAATTATTAATCAAATAAATTTCATCTTGTAAATCAAATACTTTTAAAAGTTTAGAAACCTCTGATTCAATTTTTTCCAGCTTCTTTTTTGAAATTCTGTGTTTCTGAAACTCATTAGCATTTTTTGGTTCTTTATAAAAAGAAAGTAAAAATCCCCTTTTAGAACTATCTGGTAAAACCCCTAACCATTGTCCCATAATAATCTGCAATACAAAATCATCAAAAACAACAATATTTTCACCTTCTGTATTCCTACTTAAAATCATATTACCACCCATTATATTCTATTCAATGATTTTTCCATCCATACTCCAAGTCTTGACATCCTCTATTTTAACGTTTACAATTTGACCAATATATTTAGCATTTCCTACCACATTAACCAATTTCATTGTATCTGTATATCCCATTAAACAGGTAGGATTCTTCTCACTGTAACCCTCAATTAAAACAGGTACTGTTTTTCCTAAATACTGCTCGTTAGCAAGTCTTGAATATTGATTAACCAAATGATTTAACTTTTGAAGTCTTTGATTTTTTTCTTCTACAGAAATAATATCTTTCATTTTATAAGCTGGTGTTCCTACACGTTTTGAAAAAATGAATGTAAATGCAGAATCAAACTTACATTTTTTGACTACATCCAAAGTTTCCAAAAAATCTTCCTCCGTCTCTCCCGGAAATCCTACAATAATATCCGTGGTAATAGCAGAATAAGGAAGAGCTTTTTTAATTTTATAAAATAAAGTCAAATATTCTTCCTTAGTATATCTTCTACCCATTAGTTTTAAAATTCGATCAGAACCACTTTGCAACGGAAGATGAATATATGGCATGATATTTTTATATTCCTTTATCACTTCAATCATTCTATCTGTAAAATCCCAAGGATGGGAGGTCACGAAACGAATTCTTTTCACACCAGTTTTTGCAACATCCTCTAACAAATTTTCCATTCCATAAGAAATAGATAAATCCTTTCCATAAGCATTTACATTTTGTCCTAATAATGTAACTTCCTGATAACCATCCTTAATTAGGTCTTGTACTTCTTCCAAAATGTATTTTGGATGTCTACTTCTTTGTTTTCCCCTAGTATAAGGGACAATACAATAGGTACAGAACTTATCACATCCATACATAATATTAATCCAAGCCTTATATTTAGAATCCCTTTTTACAGGGATGTTTTCAATAATATCTCCCTCTACGCTCATAACTTCTATTTCCTGATGTTTACTCCTCATAGATTCTGCTAATATCTGAGGCAACCTATGAATATTATGCGTTCCGAACACAAGATCAAGCCACTTATATTTTTCTAAAATTTCTTTAACAACAATTTCTTCCTGAGCCATACAACCACATAGTCCTACAATTAATCCCGGATTTTGCTGTTTTAAATGTTTTATTCTTCCAAGCATACCAAATGCTTTATTATGTGCATTTTCTCTAATTGAACAAGTATTTAATAGAATCAAATCTGCATCTGTATATTGGTTAGTCTGTTCAAATGATAAATCTTCCAAAATGGCTTTGATATTTTCCCCATCATGTTCATTCATTTGACATCCGTATGTTTTAATAAAATATTTTTTCCCTATTCCTAATCGTTTTTCTTCCGAATTCACGTTATAATCATGTTCTTTAATTAATACTGGATCCTTGCTTCTTTTTCTTGCTTTCTCTAAATTAGGTATTATCACCTTACCACTACCTTTTTATTTATTATATAATAATCCCAAATGAAATCCACTATATTATACCACTTACCATTTTACCTTGTCAAAAACTATAAAGGAAAACTATTTCGTTTTCCTTTTCATCTTCAAATGATACTGTTCCAACTTTTTAGGTTGTAACAGACTTTTGCATAATACAACCCCTGTTACATCTTCTGCTTTTGCCCTCACTTGACTGATATCATTCAAATTATACTCTACCTTTTTATAACCTGAAGCATCAATCAAAACACAATGATCAATCCCCTCTAAAGAATGCATAATTTTGTTTCCAAATAGAGGTTGATAATAAGGAATTCTAGATTCCATGCTGGTTCCATAACTTTCTTTTTTATATCCTAATAATAATACAATTTCTTCATTTTTTACTGATTTACTACTTTCCATTTTATACTCCTTAACAATTTTTCACAGTACCCACACTTTTTGCCTCTTCAATTGCTTGAAGCAATTGATCTATACAAGATGTATCTTTTTTTCCACAGATAATCCCTTTACATCTTTTTTTTCAATTCTTCTATTTCCATACCTTCTACTAAGCTAGAAATAGCTTTTAGATTTCCATTACAACCACCCGAAAATTTAACACGAAATAATCGATTATTTATCAAATCAAATTCTATTTGCTTAGAACAGGTATTCTTTGTTATATACTGATAATGCATATTTCACTTCCTTATTCGATGAAGAGCTTTAAATAAGAAGTAATGCCAAGAAGTAGGCAATTCATATTCTCCTATTAGTTCCTCAACATATCCATTAAATCCTCGTTTAAACTCATAAATTCCATAATCTTTCGGTTTTTTGGAAATATTCGCAGGGATACCATAGAAATTATGTTTTTTGAATCCATTTTTAATTCCATATTGTATCATATCCCATTGAATTAAATACTGAGAATTAAAATTCATATATTCCTGATAGTTTCCACTCGATAGATAAATAATCTCGGGTTTTATCATAATAAACATAGATCCAGATAAAGTAATAATATCCTTTTTTGTAGATTCCTGTATTCTTTTTGCATCTTCTACTTTATTGTTCAAAACAGAAACCTCTTGATTCAAAGAATTTCTTTTTCCATCATTATATTTAGCATCACTTAACTTTTCTAAGTTTTGTTTCTTTTGTCTTATTTCTTTTCGTAATTTTTTAATATACGTATTTAAATTCAACTCAGTTACAACATATTTAATTTGTCCTTTATCATGAAAAAGCTGATACATATTTTGATAATAAGATAAATCTCTAATAGTAAAATGTTTTCTAGCACCTGTTTCTACCATAATATCTAAGAACCGATCTAACTGCTCATACTTTAATTCCTTAATCTCGATTCCAAACCTTTCAGCCTTTCTAATAATATTTCTGGTATTTGGCTTCATTTCCTTTAAAATAGTAGCTTCATCTTTTCCTTCTAACCCCAGTGAAAACATCCACCCTACTTGTTCTAATTCACAATCCTGTAATTTATGAAAACCAAACTCTTGCAAATGCTCTACTAATCCAGTATGATCTAAACCATCTTCTACAACGTTACCATCAATATCTCTTTCCTTATAAATAACGTAAGGATCCATTCTAAAAACATACCCCTTATTTTTCTTCACATATTCCTTTATATAGGTAAGAAAAAAATCTAGGTACTTTTTATTATCAAAGTCTGTTAATACTCCTCTAGGAGAATAAAACTCATATCGATTCATTCTTCTTTTGATGGATAAAAGCATTGCAGCACCTACTAAATGATTATCATCCTTTATTCCAACATAATGAATTTTCCACCCGTTTTTTTCTCTTAATTTTCCTACTTCTTTAGATGACAAAAAAGTTTTTAATGGATGATTCTCCCAGAATTCGCTGTATTGTTCTTCTGTAATTCTTAAAAATTCCATGATCTTTTCCTCCTTTTATCAAGTATTAATTATTATATATAATTTATGTTATTTTATCAGTATTAGATAAGATCGTTATCACTATCCTTGAAAGATTTCTCTTTATTATTACCTAATTTCTTCTTATGATTTTTTCTCTTGCTTCTTTTTTTATTCTTTCCACTCATCTCTTTTTCTAAAATGAAATCCACTTCATCTACTATCCGATCCTTATCCAATATAGTAAAAATAATTAAAATAAGTAATACAAAAGTCATTAACAGTAAAATAATAATAATATAATTTAGATTATGGCTTTTAGATTGAGTTGTATCTAAATAAGTATCAGTTAAATATTCTTCAAAATTACTTTTAGTTAAAACAACCTGATTTTCTATAGGAACAAAGTTTTTAATATTTTTAATTGCCAAAAGCTTAATATTATTAGATATTTTAACTGGATAACCATATATTTTTAACGGCTTAGGCTTTTCCTTTGTCCTCTCATAGGTATAATCAATGATATTTTTATACTTTTCATAGTCAGATTTTTTAATAGCCACTAAATAAGTATGCCAACTTTTATCTTTTTCCTGTTCAATTACAAAATGAATTTGTTTATGATCTTCCTTGATGACAGCGAAGGCCTCAGACATTTGAGAAATTTCAATATAAGAGTATTGATTTGTATTTTCTACATCTGCCCAATTAATAATTTCCTGATCTTTTTCATATAGCTTATACGCACAAAAAACTAAAATAAAACCTATTAATAAATACACGAAACATAAAAGTATCTTAATGATGAATCGTAATTTTTTCTTTCGTTTTGACTTTGCCATACATACTCCTTTAAACTTCTCTACCACCAATTTTATCATAAATAAAATAAAAAAGCCAAATGATTTAAAATTTGACTATTTTTATTTAGCATCATTTCTATTATTTTTTACCTTTTGATAAACCTTTATCACCTGGTCATCTGGCATATCACTACATCTATCTTCCTTATCCAAAAACGAGTTAAAGGTAGTTAAATCATTACTAAAAACAAGTGCGTCTCCCATCTGTCGATTCTCATTTATATTTACCTCATAAACTAGTTTTGTCTCTAAATCCAAATAGGTATTGTCCTTCTGTCTAAATAACAGGGCATTTTCTTTAATTCTTTCATAAGTATAGCTAATATTATAGGTACTTACCTCCCATTTTATAATTTGATATACATGACCAATTGCTACCCTATTAGTATCCATTATTCCTCACCACTCTATCATATGAAAAACAAATAACATTATGATAGAGTTTCTTACTCAGTAGAACCAAATCCTCCCATACGGACTCCTTCTGCATGATCATCATCTGTCGTTAAATATTTTTGAAAGATAACTTGTCCTATCACATCTCCTTTTTTCACTTCTAAATCATGATCTGAAAAGTTAAAATATTGAAAATAGAAATGTCCTTCATTGGACTCATTATTATAATAATCATGATCAATAATTCCAATACTATTGGCCATCACAAATCCTTTTTTAGGTCCACTACTTCTATTTACTAAGATATAGAACTCATCCTCCTTGCAATAAGCTTTTAATCCTGTAGGAATTAAAGTTGGCTTGGTTCCAAAAGTATAAGCGGGAATTACAATATCTTCTGCTGCTTCTACATCATATCCCGCTGAAAACTTTGTCTTTCTAACTGGTATATGAATATCTTTATCTTTATATTCTTCTATTACTTCAAATCCTCTACTACACATTTACTTTTTCTCCTTCTTTTTTCATTTTATATTCTACTAACTTTCTTTTTCTTAGGCTTGCTTGAACATCAATAATTCTTTGATTAGAGCTTCCTCTAAAATATAGAGTTCTATTTAGTAAAGACTCTATAAATCTTCCATCCACTAATACATCAATATAAGTTAAGAATTCCTTTGTTATATTATTTTCTAAAGTCATTTTTCCCATAATTTCTTTATCGAATAAATACCCTGTATAACACCAAATAGTTTTTTCTGGATATTTTTCTTTTACTTTTTCTAAAAGAGGAAGAAGACCTTCTTGATTTCTAGGCCACATCGGTTCTCCTCCTAATAGAGTAAGCCCCTTAATATAATCTGGTTCTAAAAGTTCTAAAATCTCATTTTCTTCTTCTTCCCCAAATGGTTTTCCATAGTTCTCATCCCATGCTTCCTTGTTGAAACATCCCTTACAGTGATGAGGACATCCACTGACAAAAAGACTAATCCTTATTCCTTCCCCATTTGCGATGTCAAAATTTTTGATTTCTGCATAATGCATATTTTGCCTCCTAAAGATGAGTCACACGAGATTTAATTTCTTTGGTCTTTCCTACATTCCAGAAATTTTCTCCCAAATATCCACAAGTACGTCTTGCCACATTCATCTTATTCTTATCTTTATTTCCACATTCAGGACATTCCCATTCAAAATGATCATTAATCTTGATTTCCCCCGTATAGCCACAAACATGACAGTAGTCAGATTTCGTATTAAACTCAGCATATTGGATATTATCATAGATAAATTTAACAACATCCTCCATTGCTTTTAAATTTTTTTCCATATTAGGAACTTCTACATAAGAAATACATCCTCCTGATGAAATAGGTTGAAATTGACTTTCAAACTTAAATTTAGAAAAGGCATCAATTTTCTGTCTCACATCAACATGATAACTATTGGTGTAATATCCTTTATCAGTTACATCTTTAATGGTACCAAACTTTTCTTTATCAATCCTTGCAAAACGATAACACAAACTTTCTGCTGGAGTTCCATAAAGAGCAAATCCAAGACCTGTTTCCTTTTTCCAACTATCACATTTTTTACGCATGTATTTCATCACTTCAAGTGCAAATTGCTCTCCTTCTGGATCTGTCTGATCTACTCCCTTCATTAACATTGTAAGTTCATAAATTCCAATATATCCTAATGAAAGTGTAGAATAACCACCCTTTAAGTATTTATCAATCTTTTCTCCCTTACCAAGTCTTGCTATTGCACCATATTGCCAGTGAATTGGCGAGGTATCACTAAGTGTTCCAAGTAAAGCCTCGTGTCTACACATTAAAGCCTCACGACAAAGCTCTAAACGTTCATCAAATAACTCCCAGAATTTTTTCTCGTCATGCTCTGCTAAAATACCAATTTGAGGTAAATTGATAGATACAACTCCTTGATTAAATCTTCCTTCAAACTTATAATTTCCTTCTTTATCTTTCCAAGGAGATAAGAAACTCCTACATCCCATAGGACTAAATACATTTCCTTTATAATTCTTACGCATCTCTTTAGCACTAATATAGTCTGGATACATTCTTTTTGCTGAACATCTAACAGCAAGTTTCGTCAAATAATCATATTTGCCACCTTTTAAGCAATTGTTCTCATCTAATACATAAACAAGTTTTGGAAATGCCGGGGTAACATAAACACCTTTTTCATTTTTTATTCCCTCATATCTTTGACTAATAACCTCTTCAAATAACATGGCATTTTCTTCAATATATGGATCTCCTTCCTTTAGGTGCATAAATAAAGTTACAAAAGGAGATTGCCCATTTGTTGTCATTAACGTATTAATTTGATATTGTATCGTTTGAACTCCTGCTTTTACTTCATCTTTTAGTCTGTCCATAGCAAGAGATTCTACCACCTCTTTTGACAATTCCTTATGATTTTTCTTAATCTGTTTTATAAATTTATTTTTACTAAGTCTTATATACTTTCCTAAATGGGATAAGTCAACAGATTGTCCTCCATACTGGTTAGACGCAACTGCTGCAATGATTTGAGTCGTTACTGTACAAGCCACTTGAAAACTTTTTGGAGATTCGATCATTTTCCCATTCATCACCGTTCCATTATCTAACATATCTGAAATATTGATTAAACAGCAATTAAAAATCGGTTGAATAAAATAATCTGCATCATGGAAATGAAAAATCCCTTCATCATGAGCCTTACTAATTTTTTCAGGTAGCAAAATTCTTTTTGTTAAATCACGTGAAACCTCACCAGCTATATAATCTCTTTGAGTAGATGCTAAAGTAGTTGATTTGTTAGAATTTTCCTCAGCCAACTCCTTATTTGAGTTTTTAATCAAACTTAAGATTGATTCATCTGTTGTATTTGCCTTTCTTACTAATGCCCTGGTATAACGATAAGTAATATACTCTTTTGCTAATACATATTTATCAAGACTCATTAGTTTTTGTTCAATTAAATCTTGAACATCTTCAACCAACATTCTTTTTTTCTTTAATCCTTCTATATATTTAATGATGTTTTCGACTTGACGAGATGTAATTCGATCTTCTTCCGGAACCGTATCATTTGCCTTTCCAATTGCAACTCGAATTTTCTCTCTATCATAGTCAACTGTTTTTCCATCTCTTTTTACAATTTTCATTTTACCTCTCCTCTTCTCTATCACAAAACAATCATAATTGATATTTTTTTATTTATCTGTTGCAATTGCAACAATTTTACATTATAATTTTTTTATGGAAATGTGAGGTTTTTGAAATGCTTGAAAATCAAAGGATTTACAAAAATATTGAAAAAAAAGATTTAAAAAAATTATTAAACACTTTACAGTCAAATACACTTTTTTACAAATCAGATCAAACGATAGCCTATTCAATAGGAAACCGAAATTTGATTGGTATTATAGAAGAAGGAAGTGCAAAATTATTAAGATATGATTATGATGGTGCTAGAACCATTCTAGATGAAATGAATGTAGGAGATATTTTTTCAGATATGTTTTTATCTACAGATAGTGGAGAATTATCTGTCATTGCAACAACAGATTGTAAGGTTACTTTTATTGAATACGATAAGTTAATAGAAGAATGTAAAACTAGTAAAATTGCTCCCGTTCTTTTAGATAATCTAGTAAAGCTAATTACCAAAAAATTAATAAAAAGAAATGAAAGAATCGAACTTCTAACAAGAAGAAGTATAAGAAATAAATTACTTCGTTATTTTGAACTAGAGGAAAAAAAGAATAACTCTAAAACCTTTAATTTAAAATATACTTATACAGACCTAGCTGATTATCTATCGATTGATAGAAGTGCTATGATGAGGGAATTAAAGAACTTAAAAGAGGACAAACTAATTGAAGATATTAATAAAAAAATAACCATCCTTTATTAAAAAGATCCTAAATGACATCATTAGAATTATAGATACTAAAAATCACGATAACTATAGTATAGGTTGAAAACATTCTTATAAACTATTATTCAACCAAATATACAAAAACAAAATGTCAATTTTACATTTTTCTTATTTTTTATATACGATTTATATTCTCAAAACTATTAGAAATGTTATAATTTAGGTCAAGATAGGAACAGGAAATGGATATTAAAAAGAAAAATGCTAAAGGTTTAATTATTGCAATAGTAATATTGGTAATTTTAGTAATTGCGTTGGGTGGATATATTGGCTATGATAAGTTTTTAAGTAAAGACAATACCGGAACTACTGAAGAAAATTCAAAGAATAAAGCTAATGCTAAAAACAAAATTCAGAATACTGAGGAGAATGAAAATAGTAGTCATGTAAAAACAAGAATATGTACAGGTATTTATAGTGGCAGTGCTACTGTTAGTCTGAATGCTTAAACAGGTGAATATAAAAAGGGAATACTTACAATTGAATTAAAAGCAGATGGTTCATATGAACTAAAAAAGGATAATAACATTAATTCTTTGGGATCATATACAATAATCAATAATGCTTTATTATTAACAACTGCTCCATCTACTTGTGGACCTGGTATGGATTGTTCTCCCAAATATTCAGAATTCTTAAGTATAAGTGAGGATTACTCAAAAATTTTTGGAGGATATGGATCATATTTCTTCGAGCCAGACTTTACACTAGATAAACAAAATTAAGGGTTGTTGAATAATTATATATTATTCAACATCAATTTTTATCCTTAAATAATAATCCACTAGTTGAACTAGTGGTTTTTCTTAAACACCTATAAGGTGATATTACTGGCGGCTCCCATTTGGGAGCTTTTTTGTTCCGCCAATCGCCTTTGTCACTCTAACTATCCCTTAAAAGGGTCGTTATATTCTTTCACGCTTCTCTTATCTAGAAGCATATCTCCAGTTTCTTGTTCTCTTATATATTTTTTAATTGTATTTTTATTTAGTCCAACGGTACTAACATAATATCTCTTCGGAGTTTCCCATATATTGCCCTTCTTCTAAATTTTGGAATGAAAACAATATGATATTGGCAATCATATTTAGTATGAGATAATTGGCTCTCATCTATATTTGATTTTCTTTTTTGAAACATAATAAATTTTAGATACAAATCTATTACCCAAAAAATTATTTTAGATTAGTACTTTAATTGAACATCTTTTATTTTAACAATCAATTTATCACCTAATATATAGCATTCACCTAAACATGATTCTCTTAATATAAAACGATCCATTAATTTATTAAATATCAAGATAACATTTTCTGTACAATATTGTTCTTTCCGATTTTTAATATAAAAGTAGTATTTTATACGACCTCTAGAGCTATCGCTACTATCCGACTTTTTATATTTAATTATTGTTTCAACATCTTCAACATTAACTTTATAAAAAGGTGTTTTTATTTTTTTTTATAATATTTATGAGTGGAAAAATAGATGATAAGTATGAAATAATAATGAGTATACAACAAATAGGTAAAAATTTTATAATACTTTTTCCGAAAAACAAAAAAAGAATATACCCATAATCATACTTGCTATTACATACAATACAAAATAATATCCTATATTCTTTACTAGAAGCTTTCTAAAAAGAGCCACTTCACCTTTTTCTATTTTATTGCAATACTCCATTAACTCACCTAAACAGGTATTTTCAGCTTTCTGAACTAACATTAAAAGTCTGATTACACACACGAACAAAACTAATACTAATAGCAGTGGCCAATATTTAATTACCAATTTCATATATTATTTTTCCTTCCTCTTTCTACTTCTAGCATATATATCATTACTAAACTTTTTCATGTCTATATATCTATACTAACATCATCTTTAAAATTCTTTAATCATTCAATAAACTCAAGCTTACTTTTTCTTTTTCTATAGATATATCCTCCACATAACAGTCAACGATATCTCCAACACTAAATAAATCAGAGGGGTGTTTAATAAATTCATGACTTAGTTTAGAGATATGAGCAAGTCCATCGTTATGAAGACCGATATCAATAAATAGTCCAAAATCTACCACATTTCGTACAGTTCCCTGTAACTTATCTCCAATATGTAAATCTTCAATGTGCAATACATCACTTTTTAAAATAGGGTGTGGCATATTATCTCTAGGATCTCTTTCTGGTGACATTAATGATTTTACAATATCTTCTAAGGTATAAACATCAATTTCTAAATCTTCAGAAACTTCCAAAATATCAAGATCTTTTAATTTTTCTTTTAATTTTTCACTTCCAATATCTTGGGCTTTTAACTCTAGACTAGTTAAAAGTTTCATCGTTGCCTCATAGCTTTCCGGATGGATTGATGTTTTATCTAAAGGATTTTCTCCATCTAGTATTCGGATAAATCCAATCGACTGTTCAAAAATCTTAGGAGTAATTCCTTTTAGTTTTTTAATTTCATCACGCGAGGTGAATTTTTCTAACTGATTTCTTCTTTCTAGCAAAGCTTGAATCGCCTTTTTGGTAAGGCCAGATACATAGGAAAGTATGCTTGATGAGGCAGTGTTAATATTCACTCCTACTGAGTTTACACATTTTTCTACTACAAATGTTAAAGACTCATCTAATTTCTTTTGTGTAACATCATGTTGATAAAGACCTACTCCTATACTTTTCGGATCAATCTTAACAAGCTCTGATAAAGCATCCTGAAGTCTTCTACCAATACTAATTGCACTTCTTTTTTCTACTGTTAAATCAGGGAACTCCTCTATTGCTAGTTTTGATGCAGAATATACAGACGCTCCTGCTTCACTAACAATAATATAGTCTACATGTCTTTTTGATTCTTTAATTACACTGGCAATAAAAGCCTCACTCTCACGAGAAGCTGTCCCATTTCCTATTGCAATAATATCAATGTCATACTTATCAATTAGTTCTAGTACTTTTTTCTTAGACTCTTCTATCTTTAGATGAGGCTCCGTAGGATAAATCACTGCAATTTCTAAAGGTTTTCCTGTTTTATCTAATACTGCTAGTTTGCATCCAGTACGAAATGCAGGATCATACCCTAGTACTACCTTTTCTTTTATGGGTGGGGTAAGAAGTAAATTTTCAACATTAGTTGCAAAGTTCTCTATTGATACTTCTTCTGCTTTTTCTTTTAATTCTGCACGTATTTCACGTTCTATGCTAGGCAAAATTAGTCTTTTTAAAGAATCAATGATAGAATTTTTTACGATATCTACTACAAAACTATTTTGATTTTTAATTAACTTTTTTTCTAAATAAGCAACAACCTCATCTTTATTAAAGTCAATGGATACGGATAATACCCCTTCTTTTTCTCCTCGATTCATAGCCATAATCCTGTGTGGCTTTACCCATTTTAATACTTCTTGATAGTCATAATACATCTCATAAATCTTATCGACATCCTTTTCTTCTTTTGATTTCTTCTTTTTAGAAGTGATCACTCCATTTTTATAAATAAAACTTCTCATATATTTACGATAAAAAGCATTATCACTAATCCATTCTGCAATAATATAGCCTGCACCTTCAATTGCTTTCTCAACCGAAATCACCTGATCATTCAGATAGGGTTCTGCCAGTTGCTCTATACTACCATTTATAGGAAAAGACATAATTTTTTTAGCTAGTGGCTCTAACCCATTTTTTATTGCCTCTGTTGCCTTTGTTTTTTTCTTTTCTTTATAAGGTCTATATAAATCATCCACTTCCACTAATTTACTACAAGATAAAATATTGCTTTTTAACTCTTCTGTAAGCAATCCCTTTTCATCAATCAGTCTAATAACATCTTCCTTTCTTTTTAATAAATTAACCTGATATTCATAGACTTCATTTATCTTTCTGATTACCTCTTCATCTAAAGCATTCGTAGCTTCTTTTCTATATCTTGCGATAAAAGGAATCGTATTACCCTCACTTAATAGGGTTAATACTGTATTTACTTGTTTTTCTGTAATATTTAAATCTCTACTAATTTCTTTTATAATTACTTCATTCATATGTTACCTCTTTTCTAGTTATAGTTATATTTATAGTCTATCACGCATTCCTTCTTTATGGAATAATTTATTTAAAAAGAGACCATGAGTTGATAAAAAATATATTTAAAACAAAAGAAATAGAAGTTTATCCTATTTT
This sequence comes from uncultured Bacilli bacterium, assembly GCA_910586635.1. Classification (GTDB taxonomy): domain Bacteria; phylum Bacillota_I; class Bacilli_A; order RF39; family UBA660; genus UMGS995. Next base: position 29,725 of record CAJUJA010000006.1, read on the forward strand.
CCTTCTCTAATTACTTCAATCGTAATATTTTTTTCAATTCCCCCTTTGTTTTCCATACTATTTGTTAACATATCAATTAAAAATTTCTTTCCTAATCCAATAGAACCGCCTCTATCTAAAACAATTGCTAAAGTATTAACCCCTAAAGAAGAATTTTTTATTCTAATAACAGACCATTTCTTAATCTCAGTACCTGCTGCCACAATTCGGATATTTCCATATGTTTTATCTTGATAATATAGTCTACCATCACTTATATCAACACCGGTTGATGTAATTCCACTACATCCTACACAATTCGCATTATAAAAGCTCATAGTTCCCTGATAAGTAGATAAAACATCTGTTTTTGGAGTAATAGATTCCTCTTGTTTATCCTCTTTTGTCTCTTCCCTTTTTAAAACAGAAAATGATTTCTCTAATATCTCATCTTCCTTTATTTCCTCTACAGTTTCGGATTGTTTTTGATGGTTTTCATCTGATTCCCTTTCTAAAGTAGAATCCTCTTTTATCATCTCTTGTTTTTCCTGGACTTTTGAAACTAAGTTAGTAGATAAAGCCTTCGCATTGATATTGGAATCTATAGTATCCGTGTTTATATTTACAGTTAATAGTAATATAGGAAATGAAAACAATAAAAAACAATTTATAACATTTGAAATTTTTTTCATAATAAAAACTCCTCATATCCATATTATCATATATACAAGGAATTTACAATCGTTTTACAAAGTGATTAACAATTTGTAGTGTAAACATCAGTGAATCACTTTCTATTACAAATATACTTATTAGCAGTCATTTCTGATTCTATTTTGTCGATATCTTCAGATTTTTTAAACTCAGCAGGATATACTCCTCCTGCTTCTGTATAAGCAGAGGTAACCTCTTTTAAATCTAATTTCTCATAATCCAGAATTTGTTTATTACTATTCACACCACTATTCAAACTACAAGAAATGGTTACTCCATCCAACTCTCCTGCCTCTTGTTTTAGGATTAAACACTCATCATATAGTTTCTCCAAATCTGCTTTGTCATCTATTTTATCACCTGTGTGTACTGTAGTATATTCCATCTTGTATAATTGACTATTCGTAAAATGGAACAATGCTTCTATATTAATATCCAATTTCTTATTACTCTTTTTTAATTTACATTCCATAACTCCCGTAGTAATTTTTTCCTGTTTACTTTTATCTCTCATATCATTCATAAAACTAGTGATTTCTGGTAAAAAGTAAACCATAGCCATGAGCAAAACAAATAAAATAGCGGCCATAACTCTTTTAAAAGTAGATGGACCTCCCTTTTCCTTCTCCACTTTTACAGAAGTATCCTCTATAGCAGCAGGGGGAGGGCTAATGGTATTATTAGAAGCTACTGACTGAGTATTATTATTAACTGATACATTCTGTTGTGGTACAACTGGCGAGTTAGGATTAGTCTGAGAAGCTATTCCCTTGGACCCAACCTGTTGATTCACAGTCTTTTGCTGTTCCTGTTTTTTTCTTTCCTCTTCTTGTTTTTTTAAAGCTTCCTGCTCCTCTTGTCTTTTATTCTCTAAAGCTTGTTGCTCTTGTTTTTTTTGTTCTATTTGTCTTTGCTGGATTTCTAATTGCTGTTGTCGTAACTTTTGCTCTTCTGCCTTTTTTTGAGCTAAAAGCTGTGCATCCTGTACTGATTTTACCTCCTTATCGACCACAGGTTGTTTTGACTGTTCAGCGGGAACCACTGAAGCCTTATTTACCTGGTTTTGTGAATAATCAGGTGTATCCTTAGTCAAATCCTTTATTCTTTCCATTTGTTCAGATAAAGCCTTTTCATCACCACTAATAACATCTTCTACATCCTCCGGAGAAATTACATTTTTATCTACTTCCTCCTTTGGTATAACTGGTTGAATTTCTTCCCTCTTCTTTTTCTTTGACATATTCCTATCTCCTTTTTATTCTTTGATTATCTTAAATTATTAATCCGTGTTTGAAAATCATTGCTATTTATAATATAACTTCCGGATACCAAAATATCACTTTCACTACAATATCCTTTGGTAAGATCCGTAATTCCTCCATCCACACTAATCTTCGCATGACTATGGTATTCCTTTAATAATACTCTCAATTCCTTTATTTTACTCTCTGTTTTTCTTAAAAAAGCCTGTCCACCTGCTCCAGGTTCTACGGACATAACTAATATAACATCCAAAAGAGGAAGATATGGCACTATTTCCTTAATCTCCGTATCCGGTCTAATTGCTAGTCCACATTGTATTCCACAACTTTTAATTAATTTTAAATTTTTTTCAATATCAACATCTAATTCTAAATGAATCACAATATATTCTGTATTTAAGCTAGCGTAATCCAAAATATACTTTTCTGGATTTTGAACCATCAAATGGACATCTAGTCTCTTTGATGTATATTTATATATATTTCTCATTTCTTTAAAGGGCATTGTTTTATTCTTTACAAATTTACCATCCATAACGTCCATGTGAATAAAATCAGTATCTGTTTGATCCAATTTTCTTAAATCCTGAACTAAGTTTTTACTGCTTAAAAAAGAAGTTGAAATTAACACTTTATCACTTTCCTTCTATAAACCTTAGATAATGATTATATCTACTCCTAATAATATTATTGTCATTTACAGCTTTTTTTACCATACATTCTGCTTCTTTTTGATGCATACAATCCTGATATATACAAGGATATTTTCTAAATTCTATAAAAGCATCTCTAATTTTATCTTTATCATATAAGGAAAAATCAAGGGCTGAAAATCCAGGAGTATCTAAAACCTTACCATCATTTATTTGAAACAATTCTACAACTCTTGTAGTATGTCTTCCTCTTCCCAGTGCAGTGGAAACTTCCCCCGTTTCTAAACTCCAACTTGGATTCAACTGATTTAAAAGTGTCGACTTTCCAGCTCCTGTTTGTCCCGTAAATACACTCGTTTTTCCTCTTAATAAATTCTTAATCAAATAGATTTCGTCATTGAATATAACTTGGTAACCTAATTTCTTATAATAGTCTAAAGTTTGATTCACTTCATCCAATTGTTCCTTTGATAACAAGTCTTTTTTTGTAATACAAATGATTGGGGTAACATGATGAAGCTCCATCAACACGATTAACTTATCTAATAAATTTAGAGAAAAATCAGGAGTCTTCAAACTAGTAATTAAAAAACCCTGATCAATATTGGAAACTTTAGGTCTTTTGAAAGTGTTTTTTCTTGGTAGAATTTGCTCTATCACCTTTTTTCCTACATCAAAGATTACATAATCCCCAACCTGTGGTGTAATATTTTCCTTTCGAAATTTTCCGCGACATTTACAATTAAGAATACCTCCAGGATAACTAATTACATGAAGATCACTGATTATTTTAACAATTTGGCCTTTCATGGGAGCCTCACCTAAGGATTACTATCTACTGGAGGATTAGTAGAACTACCACTATTATTACTAGAATTATTTTCATTATTATTGTTGGTATTATTATTTGTATTATTCTCCTTTTTCTCAGTAGGTTTAGCCGCAACATCAACCGTTAAAGTAGATTCTTTTACAATAGTAGATCCTGATCTAAGAGACTGAGAAATGACTCTTCCAACTGGATAAGCAGAAGTTTCTACATAATTGGCTTTTATAGTAAGACCATACTTTTTACAAAATGCAACCGCCTCATCATAACTATACTCCTCGGATACCATATCAGGCATTAATTCTATAATATTTGGAATATATAAAGTAATAGAATCTCCCTTCTTCACTTCACTTCCCTTTGCCAAAGATTGACCAATAATCGTATCCTCTTTAACATCTGCATCTATAACATCCTTTTTCTCAATAGTAACATCTAACTTATATTTTGTCTCTAAAATTGTTTGAACCTCAATATAATTTTTTCCCGTATAATCATCTAATTTATAAGTTTTCTCACCACTGGACTTATATAGGGTAATCTTACTACCTACTTTAACAACCTTTCCCTTTTCAGGATCTGTTTTTACAATACGACCTTTATCTACTTTCTTATCACTAACTGTTTTAATTTTGGTATTAACCTCTAATCCTAAATCCTCTAACTTGTCTGTAGCCTTACTAACAGTTAACCCTTTTACACTAGGAACAGTTACTGTTTTTGCTTTAGTAAAATGAGGAATGATAAAGAAAACTGTTGTAAAAATTAGTATAAGAGCCCCTAGTACACAGGAAAGAATAATAATAATTTTTTTATTCTTTTTATCCTTCTGATCTTCATCATCAATTTTTTCTGCAATTTGTTCATCGTCTGTTTCGTTTTCTAATTCCTCTAATTTCCTAATCCTTTTTGTATTTTCTGATTCATGTTCTGGATATTTATAAACAAGAGGATCCTCATCCATTCTTTCTTCGTCTAATACCGTTAATAAATCATCATGCATACTCTTAGCATCATCATATCTATTCTTTGGATTTTTAGCCGTTGCTTTCAAAATTGTATTCTCAATACTTTGAGGAATATTTGGATTATCTTCTTTTAAACTAGGAATTGGATCTCGCATATGCTTTAAAGCGATTTCTACTGCATTATCCCCCTTAAATGGCAATTTTCCAGTTAATAATTCATAAAAAATAATCCCTAAAGAATAAATATCACTTTTAATCGTAGAACCCTTTCCACTTGCCTGCTCGGGAGGAAGATAATGAACGGATCCCATTACAGAATTGGTTTGTGTAAGCTGTGTAGAATTTAGTGCCATTGCAATTCCAAAATCTGTAATTTTCACCTGTCCATCATCTTGAATCATAATATTTTGAGGTTTTAAATCTCGGTGAATAATATAAGAGTCATGTGCATGAGCCATTCCATCTGTTAGTTGTAACATAATATCAATGGCCTCAGATAAAGTAAGATTTCCCCTTCTTTTTAATAACTGTTTTAAAGTTTTACCCTCTACATATTCCATTACAATATAGTATAGTCCATTATCCTCTCCAACATCATACATCTCTACAATATTAGGATGAGAAAGAGAAGATGCAGATAAGGCTTCTCTTTGAAAACGTCTCACAAATTTCTCATCATTAGATAAATCTCCTCTTAGTACCTTTACAGCCACATCACGATCTAGTATTTCATCATAACCAAGATAAACATTTGCCATGCCACCTTCGCCAATACTTTTTATTATTTCATATCGATCATTAATTTTTTGCCCCTTTGTTATCATTCTATACTTCACCTTCTTCTTCACGGATTAAATAAGCAACTGAGATATTATCAGTTCCCCCCCTATTATTAGCCATTCTAATTAACCTAATTACCTTTTCTTCAATATCAAGTTCACTATTTAATAATACTTTCTCAATTTGACTCTGATCTAACATATTGGTAAGACCATCACTACAAAGCATAATTTCCCCTATTTCCATATCACAATCAAATATATCAACATCTACCTTTGTAGAAGCCCCTAAGGCTTTCATTAATACGTTTTTCTTTGGATGATCCTTAGCCTCTTCTTTTGTTAATTCACCAGCAGACACTAATAAATTCACTAAAGTATGATCATAAGTAACCTTATGAAGAGCATCATCTTTCATAACAAAACCCGAAGAATCGCCAATATTTCCAAATAATAAATAATCTTTCGTTAAAATAGCCATAACTAAAGTTGTACCCATTCCCTTACTTTCTGGGTGAGTCTTCTCATATTGAAAAATCAAAGTATTAATCTCATTTACACAGTCCCTAATCCAATTGACACAATCTACTTTACTCATATTCAGAAAAGTCTCATTAAAGTGCCTTCCCAAATAGCTAATTGCAATAGAAGAGGCAACTTCTCCTGCTGAATGTCCACCCATTCCATCAGCTACTGCCATTAAATAGTCATTATTAGTATTTTTTACAATGATAACACTATCTTCATTATGATCTCTAACTTTCCCAGCATCTGTGAGATAAAACGATTTCATAGATTTTCCTCCTTACTTCTTAGTTGTCCACATGCAGCACTAATCTTACTACCGAACTCACGTCTGATTGTTACATTTATTCTATTCTTTTTTAGTATATCATAAAATCTCATAATTTGTATAGTTTTACTACGATTAAATCCTAAATTATCCGTATCATTGTAAGGAATTAAATTGACATAAGCATTCATTCCTCTAATCAAATCCGCAAGTTTTTTAGCATGATGTTCCTGATCATTAATTCCATCTAATAAAATATATTCAAAAGTAATTCGACGATTAGTCTTTTCTATGTATTTTTTTAACACAAAAATCAAATCAGATAAAGGATAAACCTTGTTAATAGGCATCAAGCGAGTTCTTAACTCATCAGTTGGTGCATGCAAAGATATTGCTAGATTTACTTGGTAAGGAAAATTCATAAATTCTTCTATTTTGGGTAATATTCCACAGGTTGAAATGGTAATATGCCTACTTCCTATTTGTAACCCCTTAGGATGATTGATAATTTTAATAAATTTTACTACATTAAAATAATTATCAAAAGGTTCCCCAATACCCATTACTACAACATGGGAAATACGCATCTGAATATCCTCTTCTACTTGTAATATTTGTAACACCATCTCTGAAGTTTCTAAATTTCTTACTTTCTTTCTTCTACCACTTTCGCAAAAACGACATCCCATATTACAACCAACTTGGCTAGAAATACAAATACTATTTCCATAGTCATGCCTCATTAAAACTGCTTCAATATATTCTCCATCCTCTAGTTTAAATAAATACTTATTAACATCGGTATCTCTTTCAACTTTTTCTATTTTTAACTTACTAAGACTATATTCTTTCTTAATTGTATTAAGGGTTTCCTTTTTTATATTTGATATCTCTTCATAACTATTTACCCGTTTTTCATATAGCCAACTAAAAAGTTGATCAGCATGAAATTTCTTATCATGATGAGATAGGAAGTACTCTTCCATATCTTCTATATCTAAGTTATATATACTGTTCAC